>CAXMLS010000877.1:0-5764 GCA_964194235.1 uncultured bacterium
ATGTGTATAAGAGACAGGGGTAGGAACCGAGTGAATAATCCATTCGTCCCTGACGGAACAAACCCGGGAACTGGCGATCCGCGCCACCTGTAGGGCGATAATGGCGCACCGGCAGATCAGGAAAAGCCCTGACTTGCCATCCATGCATGCGAGCTGATACTTGTGCGTACCAGTCAGGACCTCCATAGGGCAAGGCGAGGTAGCCGCCGATAGCGTCGAAACACTCGCGACGGAACATTTGAACCGCATGCGCGACGGAGCGTTCGCTATTCATCGGGCGTACTTCAAATGTTCCGTTGCGCTGTTCATAAATATAACCGCCGGCAAGACCCAGGCTGGGATCCTGGTCGAATCTTTGCAGCAATTGACTGAAATACGTTCGCTCGAATGAGACGTCCGAGTCCACATTGGCGATAAATTGGAAATCTAGTCCTTGTAACTCCTTACAGCCATGGTTTATAGCGAATACTTGCGCAGCGAAATTACGCGGATGTTCTACCGTAATGCGCACGAGCTGGATGAATGGATATAGCGCAGCATAACTACTGACGATTTCATCGGTACGGTCAGTAGAACCATCGCTAACGATTGTCCAGCGCTGAGGCAAAAGAGTCTGAGCGACGATAGACTGAATAGTACGTTCAATATGGGACTCTTCGTTATAGGCCGCCGTCACTAGAACATATTTATTTTCCTGATTGCTCATAGAGCTTCCACCTTTTGCAAACTTGGTAAATCAACAAAAATATAAAATTTACTTAGACTCGGGCAAATATACATTTGGATGACACGTGTTCGAATTATGGCCGAGATATCTTGCGCGACGTATTCGAAAATAAGGGACGCGCGGGATCCCATGCCGTGAAAATCCCTGACAGCCCCATGATCCATCGTAAGGATGCAAGGCTTCGTTGGACTTTGTACGAGGCGTCGGACCGCCTAGATTTAATGACCGTAAGCAGCCCATAAAGAACAACCCGCAGAGCTTGATGAAGGAAGAGAATGGCGACATACGTGAATTGCGAAAGATGGCTAAAATGTTTTTTCCAATACTGGAGATTGGCGCGCTGCATTTCGACGTAAAAGCGCAACGGAGCTTTCGATGAACTCGCCCCGCCGTAATGGATGGACTCAGCCTCGTGAAAATAAACTACGCCCCAGCCGGCGTCGCGAAAACGCTTGCACCAGTCGATGTCTTCGCCATACATGAAGAACGTTTCATCGAGGAGGCCGACCTCGTCCAACGCTTCGATCCGCGTCATCCAGAACCAGCCGTTCAGGATATCGACCTCAGCTGTCCGGTCGCGCTTGAAGTACGGCATTGTGTAGCTGCCAAGAAGTTTCGAATCAGGGAAAACGACATCCAGGGCGAGCGCGCGACAAAAGCAACGCCACAAAGTCGGCGCACTCATGTAAGAGCGAGCGGATATCCCGGAGGGGCCAAGCATACGAGGGCCGAGCAAACCCACCCGAGGATGAGATTTCATGTACTCAAGCATTTTTTCGATGCAGCCTGGCAGAACGCGAACATCGGAATTAATTAGTGCCACACACTTTCCGACACTGCGCCCGATCCCAATGTTATTGGCCCGCGCAAAACCTATGTTGTTCTGATTCTGGATCAAGATGACGTTCGGATAGAACTCGCGTACCAGTTCGGGAGTGCCGTCCGTCGAACAATTATCGACGACCAAAATCTCCATGTCGGGTCTCTGGAAAAAGAGTCGCAGTGAGCCCAGACATTCGTCCACAAACTTCTTAGCGTTCCAGCTCACGATGACGATAGAAAGGGTTTTCATCTTTGTTGCCTTAGAATGGCAATCTAAGAATCAAGGAGAGCGCCGGTTTTTTGAGCGCGACGATACCGTAGTAGATCGGCGCCATACGGAAGCTCTACGTTCTGACTTCGAAACTCCAGGACAGGATTTTCCTTAGGAATATTGGTAACGGCGGAGACGATTGCTAAAAACGTAAGCCACACGACGATTGACTGATCGAAATAAGACACCCCAATGAATGTGATAGCGTTGGAGAATAAAGTTGCCCCGAGGGCCCACAGGAAGAATTCAGTGGTTCGGTCATGCGCGATTTCCGCCGCCTTGCGAGACCTCCCAATGCTCTTGAAGCCGTAAACAATGATCATTACAAACAGAATCAGTGTAACTAGCCCACCGCTTGTGCATTGCGCGACATACCAGTCAATGTTGTCCCACATATCCCAGCCCCAGTTCGCTTGGTTAGTGGTTCCAACGAGCCACCACTCCCGGAATCGAATGATTGTTTGATTGACGAGTTCGAATCGGTGGTATCCAGATGAGCCGCCCATCAGATCGATACGGGCAATCAACGCCCACACGGGTGCCTTCATGACTAAATGTAACGCAAGGAGGACGCTAACGACCGCCCACCGAACCATGCGCATACTGTGACGCATAGGCCATAAGAACATAGCGCAAGTTGCCGCAAAAATGGCCATGAGGGACGTGCTCGACATGGACGTAAGGGCCATGAGACTGCCCCCGATTACTCCTGTCGCCGCTGCCACTCGCGCTTTTCGATTCTTAACCCAGAGCCCGATAAATAGAGGTATTATGGTAGCTCCAGATGCTCCTGCAAGCAGCGGGTGCAGGAACGATGCCTGTGAGCGATACTTTCCTTCCCGAAATTCGACGTTTAAAGACGGGTTGTCCCCAAAGTAACCGAACACATTCTTATGGGTGATTTGTTCGCCCAGCATCAAGATCCCACAAATGATACAAACGAATCCTAGTGCCTTGATGGTTCTTTCCACGTCTTCGTTGTCACGTACCAGGAACCGAAACAAAAATAAAACTCCCAAATTCGTATAAGCGGTACCTAGCGCATTTATGAAAGAAGCCCACTGCCCCCATAGAATGGTAAACATGATGGTGCCGGAAATCATCCAGCACAGGAATGTCTTATCAATGCTGGTCATAGGGACTATGGGCTTTTCTTTGCGAGCAAAAAGCCCGCTGAACAAAATGCGGATCCATCCTACTAGAATCAAAATCCGCAACGCCATGAAATGAACTCCGCCAACTACCACCACCTGCGACAAAGGAGTCAAAACGGCGGCAAGTAGAAGCGGATAGATGACGTATTGACGGCGGATAACCAGTATAAATAGCGAAGCCAGAATTAAGAATGAGAGAACGACAGGGTCAATATGGGTCCCCCCGCCGGCGCCGAAATAGTGTGTTTGGTCCATGAACTTTTGATCAGGACTAAGTTTCAATTAGGTTTTAATAGTGGCAAATGCATTTGATACGCGAGACTACTTCTGAAAAACAGCCTCAATGTTCGCTCCCGCGTGTGCAAATTCTGCGATTTTCGCGAGCGGTATACCGAGGGCTACGCGGTATGCTTTGAGGATTATTGACATGCCAAAAATGGCGGCGGTACGCGCCCCCTCCGGCGCATCAGCAAGGCCAATTCGTTGGATCACCTCATCAACGATGTAGCTAATGCTATGAGTCGAATACGATCCGGGAGTTTTTAGCGAGTGTTCGTGAAAACCGGCCGACGAAACCAACGTGCGTAAAGGTTCAGGCGAATAATGGTAGAGGTGGCGGGGCAATTCCAAACCAAACCAGTAAGTTCCGAAAAGGCGCGCCTCCCAGGATGCAATGTTGGGAAGTCCGAGATACAGAATCCCTCCCGGTTTTAACCATTCAAAAATTTTCGCGATTCTTTCCTGAGGGCGATCAAAGTGTTCAAGAACATGGAAGCCCGTCACGACATCAAACCTTTCCGGCGGGAATGGAGCATCGAAAAGGTCCCCGGTGAAAATCTGGGCTCCTGTCATTTGCCTGGCTTTGCTCGCTTGTTTCGGATCAATCTCAATTCCGTAAAGTTCCCACAAGCCATCTTTAAAAGTCGACAAAAAAGCGCCTGAACTGCACCCCAAATCAAGCAGCGCTCCCCCAGTTTTTAATTCCGAGACGACCTTTCGTTGCTTTTGCCAGCGCCGTAATACCTCGGATTCACCGACGTCGGAAATTACCTGATGGTACGTATCCCCATAGTGGAAAGCCATTTCATCTGTTCGGGGCGGGTTGTCCAACCACACTAGCGAGCAGGATGCACAACGCATCAGTTGAAAGATATGTTTCCTTCGGTGAAATCGATCAGGCGCCTGCAACCAATCCTTAGTTTGTCTACTTCCACAAATCGGGCACTGTCTTCGCTCAGGGGTGATGGCTTCGGATGTACTCATTAGGTCACCAGTTTTTCAGAAGGTTCCTGGTCCACCCGGAGCCAACTTCCGATGGAAGGATTGTAGCTCTTTATAAGTTTTGCTGGGTTTCCCGTGATTACACTAAAGGGCGGAAAGCTCTTAGTTACAACAGCGTTGGCGCCAACAACGGTATTTTGGCCTAACGACAGTTCGCCCCGCCCGCAGAAGATCACACAGCCATAACCTAGCCAGCAATTTCGCCCGATGTTGATTCGCCCGCCTTCGGTAATACCCTGAGCATGGATCGGCAACGTCGGATCGGAGTACTCGTGATTGTGATCCATGATTAATACGGACGGCGCGAGTAACACGTCGTCGTCTAGTGAAATATGGTTCCGTGAGGAAATACTTGATCTTCGGCCAATCTTGCAGCCTTTTCCCAAAATTATCTTGCGTTCCGAGTGTTCTGAATCGGAGGCTATATTCAGCCAAACTTCGCGGGCCATATAAACGTCATCTCCGATACTAATGAACCTAGACGTTGGCCTATATATATCGCATGAGCGATCAATGGATACTCTTCGCCCGAAATTCGAAAATGGATATGTGTTTCGGAGCCACATCGTATGGAGCTTATTCGCTGTCCGCGAGAAAACCGACAGTGGATCTGCAAAAGGAGTTAAAAGATTTCCTTTACTCTCGATCATATTCACTGCCCTTCTTCTTGTGTAGCTAGTTCCACGGCCTTCAGTCGATTTGGGAGAAAAATACCCATCAGCGCCCGCCCTTCTGCCGTTGTGATAGATTTTGTCAGCAGCAGTGCTGGCCACGCTGCGATCAAACATCCAAGGGAAGCCGCACCCAACTTCATGGTGGCAGATGCCCGCGAGCTCATCCCAGGAGAAATCGGTAGGTGAGAGGCGACAATCCCTGCGGTAAGAATCACAGTCGTGGCTGTAACCAATTTCACGAAGTCAGGCAGCAATGATCTTGCACGGAACGCGTGGAATGTCCTGGTTAACGCAAACAACATGAAAACCATCCCAACTAATTCTGCACCAGCCAAGCCGGCCAGGACGCCATAGAATCCCAAGTGTTGTGCGCAAATGGCAACCAGGAAAATTACCAGGATTCGCAGAACCTGTCTTATATTGTCCAATACCGCCTTTCCTGAAACTCTGTACAGCACTAGTCCCAATATCGAGAAGGACCTGAAAAGTCCCGTCAGGCAAACTAGATAAAGTGATATGCGTATTGAAGTAAACGCCAGGCCGGTCCATGCGAGCACCATGGTCGCGCCGAATAAAGAGATAAACCCTAACGGGACCAGCGAAAAACCTAGAGTGACTTTAAACGCTTTTTTCACAAGCACTTGCATCGTCTCAGTTGAGCCGGAGGCGTAAACCATCGTTCCACCGGATAGAATCGGCAGAAGAAAGGAATCCGTCAACATCAGTGACGACATAACTACTCGTATCGCGAGGGCATATACCCCCGCTAAATCAGCTCCAAATGAGCGAAGAATGGCGAACGGGAGGACAGCATTATATCTGTCTCTTATACACA
>CAXMLS010000878.1:0-1548 GCA_964194235.1 uncultured bacterium
GTGCCAGTGTGATGTAATGCAAGCCACCCCCGCTACATGGCGGGCATTAATCGACGCTGGTTGGCGGGGTTCTGGCAGCCTAAAAGTTCTCTGCGGGGGCGAATCCTTTCCTCCCGACCTGGCGCGAGAGTTACTGCCGCGTTGTGCGGAGTTGTGGAACATGTACGGTCCGACGGAGACGACTATCTGGTCTGCCATCCATAAAGTCACTTCGGCCGGCGGCCCAATTCCGATAGGTCGCCCCATCGCCAACACTCAAATCTTCGTGCTCGACGCAGAGCGCAACGCAGTTCCTATCGGATCGGTTGGCGAGCTATACATTGGGGGCGTCGGGCTTGCGCGTGGGTACTTGCATCGCCCGGAGCTAACACAAGAACGCTTTATTCAGAGTCCGTTTGATCCAACCGCCTATTTGTACAAGACCGGCGACCTCGCGCGTCAGCTCGCGACTGGTGAAATCGAGTATCTCGGGCGAATCGATCACCAGGTAAAAATTCGAGGCTTTCGCATCGAACTGGGCGAGATTGAATCAGTGCTTAGTAAACATGCGGCCATAAAGCAATGTGTGGTTACGGCGCGAGAAGATGCACCCGGTGAAAAAACACTGGTTGCTTACTTCGAAACGCAAACAGCCAAAGATCTGAATGTCAGCGAGCTTCGAGCTCATCTAAAGAGAGAAATTCCAGATTACATGGTGCCCTCAGCATTTGTTCGGATGGAAAAGCTGCCGCTAACTCCCAACGGGAAGATTGATGTTAAGGCTTTGCCTGGCCCCAATGGACGCATCGTGGAGTCGAACGAAGGGTTCGTTGCTCCGCGAGACTCCGTTGAGCAAGCGCTGGCGCAACTGTGGTCCAAGGTCCTGAAAGTAAAACGTGTGGGAATGAACGACAATTTTTTCGAATTGGGCGGTCACTCGCTCCTGGCTGTCCGCATCATCGTGGAAATTGAAAAAGATTATCACCGGCGATTGCCGCTGGCCGATTTACTTCAGGCCCCGACTATCGGCGGCCTCGCCGAGATATTGCGAAAGGATAATTGGCAACCATCGTGGTCTTCCCTGGTGCCGGTGCAGCCGGGAGGGTCAAGACCTCCCCTATTCTTATTTCATAGCCACGGTGGGAACGTGATCGAATACTATCCGCTCGCCAATCATCTCGGAAAGGATCAGCCGGTGTACGGTCTGCAGGCCCGCGGTCTCGACGGCAATATCCCCAGGAATCAAACTGTGGAGGAGATGGCTTCAGCATATCTCGCGGAAATAAAACGTTTTCAGCTTGAAGGTCCTTATTACCTCGGGGGCTTCTGCTTCGGAGGGTTGGTAGCGATGGAGGCGGCCCAACAACTGCGTACCGCAGGACAGCAGGTGGCGTTAGTTGTCATGATTCAGACCACGCATCCTCTGGCGCAGCCCTTCGCCCCCAATAGCGGAACCGCGCACCGCTTGTGGCACCGCACGGCGAAGAGAATCGATCTGGAGAAGGAAAATCTGTCATCTCGCGGTTCCGGATATTTCCGCGATCGGTTGCGGCGCACCTGGGATATTGC
>CAXMLS010000879.1:0-2907 GCA_964194235.1 uncultured bacterium
AGATGTGTATAAGAGACAGGGCCTAGTCTAGGCCCCCAATATCGCTTGTACCCGCATGCTCATCCATTCGGCTCTCGTCCTCGACTTTACCGAGTTCGGCTTTTCAAGCTTTGCCTTACACAGTTTATCGGTTGTTCGCTACCATACAGGCTCGCCGCGTTGAGCCTCTTCATTTTGTAGAGCTTTGCCTGGATGTCACCTGGCCTCGGGCTTTAAACTTGCCGAAAAATCAGATTCTGTCCAGAGACCAAGGAGCGACGCCGCGCCAACACCCGCATACATTGCAAGCCATGGCATGATTGGGAAGTGATACCTTGCATTGCCAAAAAAGACCAGGCAAACGGCTGTGAAATAGCAAATCACGTAAATTCCTGCCCAGTATGCCCCAACTCTACTGGGCAGTATCTTTCTCAGGGAAATACAAGCCAGCCCGATTATTAAAAAATAATAGAGTTCTGCAAAGATCCTGAGTCCCAGGTACACGTAGCGCATTCTTCCCTGTAAGTTTGGCAGCAATCCCATGCTGTAATAGAAACCATCAACATCAGAGCGATATAAATAGAAGAACTTCTTGGGCCACATCAAAATAATACGCCCCGGATGGTTCTCGATATAATTAATCGCAATTTGCCGGGCTCGAGCCTCTCTAGCTACTTCTTTGGAATCGAACATGTTCGGTGTCAATCCATCATCAATTGCCGCCATAGGTAAGGTGTTGTTGGTGTGCAATTCGCCCAACAGCGACTCTATATTTTCGTCCCATATGTGTTTGCCAGTGGCATAGGGATTGTTTCCTTGCATCAGTACAATGCCCCCGTTAGTGGATAGCATGAATTTCCCTAACAAGACCTGATTGCGAATCATCCAGGGAACAATACAAGCAAGCAGCACCAGAGATATAACCGTAGCTGATTTCACAAAGGTTTTCGTGTTCTTGGAAAAAACAAATAGGAAAATCAGCGGAAGAAATACAAATTGCGGCTTGGTAAGGGTCGCCAGGCCCCACGAAAGCCCGGCAAACACTAGTAGTGCAATTCGCCCGGACGAGCGGATAAGCAGTATTGCTCCCAGTAGAAATAAAAATACGAAAAACGTTTCTGTCGCCAGGAACGAGCTATAGGCAATGTGGTTCGGATAGAAGCAAAGAATAGAAAGGGCTATTCGACCAGAAGATTCCAATTTAAATATTTCTTTGCTGAGCAAATAGGTCAAAGCAATTATGCCCATGTACAGGGCAATATTGATCAGCTTTGCGAGAAGTACAGACGGCCAGAAAACATGGAATATCACGCCTAGGAAGCCGGGGTATCCCACTGGCCAATAGGCGGTAGGGCGGCCGTGTACAGAATATCCATCGCCGCTCGCTATGCTTACCGCGCGGTCTTCAAACCATTTGAAATCGCTGAACTGACCTGGATCTACCAGCCAAATCCAAAGAATCCGTAAAAGGAGACCGGACAGTAGGCAAATCGGAATGAAATGCCGATGAGCTACGGCCTCCACCAGCTGTTGTTTTAATCTTGTCATTTATGTGGCCCAAAAGCGCGGTGCTAATCCTGAAAGATTCCCGAACGATCGGAGACGGACGCCTCATTTGCATAATAGTCCCTAAAAGGGACGGACCTCAACGATTCAAAATGCAAGGTTGCGATAAGCGTATGGAAAAATCGAAGCAGGCGTATAAGTCGGTAAGGCAGGAGTTGTTCGGAAGGACAGCAAGTCTCATCATCTATTCCGAATCCTCAGCGATTCATTGGCCGACGCAGTTGGTGTCACCGCCGACGGTCAAAAAACGCATCCATTGGAACTGCCCTTCGACAAGAACGGAGGCGACAAAATCTGGTGCCGGACTAAAAGAACGCATACTCCACCGTTCGCTATCAGTGCTGCGGAGCCTTTCGGGCTCTCCGGGCGTTACTGATACATTGAAACTGTCCAGAGGGATTTGCAATCCGTCTCCATGAGCCTTCACGTACGCTTCTTTGCGAGTCCAGCAAAGGAAGAACGCTGTTGTGCGTATTTCTGCGGGAAGCTCGCGAAGTTCCGTCCGCTCGGCCTCAGAAAAATAACGCTCCGCGATTCCTTCAGTGGCAAACTCCGGCCGTATCTTCTCCGCATCGATCCCGAGTTCCCGCTGCGTAGCGAACAAGTACAACGCCAGACCATAAGAATGGGTCAAGTTGAAACGGAAGTTCGTGTCATCCGTAAGGGTGGGTTTACCATAACGCCCGGTTTGAAACCGGATGCTTTGCGGCGAACGTTGAAGATACCCTCCAAGCAGTTCCCGAAGCCTGCCGCGGGCAGCAATGAAGTGATCGCGATCCCGGGGAAAAACAAACCGGGCGGCGCGCACACGCTCGTCGTCAGACAAGAAAGAGAACAAACGTGTGCGCTCCGAAGTATCCACATCCAGCGACGCGCGCCACACGTGTACTTCGTTTTGCGGAAGCGTCAGTTCGCCACCGGGCTTGGTCCAGATTGCGGATTCCATCACGCTCTGAGATTACCATTCGAGAAAAAGATGCGCTGAGGAAGGATTGTGTTAGTGCGGTTTATGCGACTTGCTCGACGCGAAAAATATCTTCGCAATTAAATTTTAACAGAGGACGGTTTCGAGGACGGAGTCGGTCCCCGTGATTTGTTCCCCGCCGCGCCTTGCCTGAAGATGGGTTTTCAGCACTTCGGCGAGTTGCCCAACCCGCGGTTCAACCATAATATTTTGCTGGTGGCCGGTCAGCTCACAGATCTCTAAGTTGCCTTTAATGATGGACTTCCACCCCAGATAGGGATCCGAAAGCATGCCTGGCAATTGTTTGCTGGCGCGGAAAAGAAGAACGTCGCCGTGATACGGCCGCGGCACATATCTGTCGAATGCCTGATCATGCTCCATTCCAAGAATTTCCAGAA
>CAXMLS010000880.1:0-2966 GCA_964194235.1 uncultured bacterium
GTCCTATGCTTCGCGCACCGGAACTGCCGCGGGTTGGGGCATTTTCCTCTTTGTGTTTCTGATGGTTCTGCGCGAAGGCGCGGAGCTGGCCTTGATCCTGCGGGCCGTCGAGCTGTCCAGCGAAGGTTTGCAAACCTGGATCGGCACCATCGCCGGGATTGGCTCTGCGGTTGCTGTTGGCATGTTTTTTTTCAAAGGCTCCTTGCGCGTGCCGTTGCACCGCTTTTTCGCGGTAACCACGGTAATCCTGATGTTCGTGGCCTTCCAGTTGGCCCTCACCGGATTGCATGAGCTGAGCGAGTCCCAGTGGCTGCCTTCCAGCAAAACGGAAATGGCCATCATCGGCCCGGTCGTGCGGAACGAATTATTTTTCTTCGTGCTTATTTTTGGCGCCGCAGCATTGATGATTCTTCGCGAATGGCAATCCGCGCGGCATGCCAAAGCCTCCAAACAATCCGCCGGCGAAGCTGAAAAACGTTTGCTGCAATCCCAGCAGCGCCGCCAGAGCCGCTGGATGATCGCTGCGGCTACAGCATGCCTCGTCGTGATCATCGTCCTAACCGCCGATTTCATTTACGCTCGCGCAAATTCCGCTCCGCCGCTATCGACTCCACTCTCCGCTATCGGCCAGGAAGTGCGCATCCCGCTGACACAGGTTCAGGATGACAAGCTTCACTTGTTCACCATTAACGTAGACGGGCAGTCTCTCCGTTTCCTGGTGATCAAAAAACCCAACGGCTACGGCACTGCGCTCGATGCTTGCCTCATTTGCGGTGCGGAAGGGTATCGCCAGGACGGACAAAACGTAGTCTGCCGTCATTGTGGCTCTGCTATCTACGTCCCGTCCGTGGGCGATCAGGGCGGCTGCAATCCTATCGGCGTTGCATCGCACATCGATGGCAGCGACATCGTGCTCGATCTTTCGGCCCTTGGTCAGGCCGCACGCGAAGTCCCGCGGTAGCTTCGCGCCACTCGCACACCATCCCATGTTCCTGCGACTCGTTGCCGATTCTTTCGCACGCCGCCCGCGCCGTAAGTTGCTCACCGGCGCGGCGCTCGCGCTCGGCATGGCGGTGGTCACCGCAGCACTCAGCGTTTCGCTCGATGTGGGCGACCGGCTGGCGCACGAATTCCTGACCCTAGGCGCGAATCTTATCGTCACGCCGCAGGCGGATTCTCTACCGCTCGAAATCGGCGGCATCGATTATCGTCCCGTGAATGCCGGCGCATATCTTCCTGAAACCGACCTGGGCAAGCTCAAAACAATTTTCTGGCGCAATAATATCGTCGGCTTCGCCCCAGTCATGGAAGTTCCCGTGGAATTGTCAGCGCGATCCTTACAGAAATCTTCCGACCGATCCGCCACCGCGAAAATGAAAACCATTCTCATCGGAACCTGGGTGCAACGCTCCGTTGCGATTCCGGATGGTCATACTTACGTCACCGGGATGGATCAAACCAATTCCTGGTGGCACGTCGAAGGCCGCTGGTTTCATGGCGATGCTGCCGAGTGTATCGTCGGCAAAGCGGTTGCCGCGCGCTCTGCAATCAAGCTTGGCGACACGTTGCAAATCTCCAATGCAACACAAAATATTCCGCTGACGGTTACCGGCATCCTGAGCGGTGGCGGCCCTGAAGACGACGCCATCGTAGCTCCACTGGAACTTGCGCAAAGCCTGGCGCAAAAACCCGGCGGGTATCGCCGTCTTTATGTCAGCGCACTTACAAAACCAGAAGACGAGTTTGGCCGCCGCAATCCCGCCACCATGAATCCCGCCGACCTGGAGCGCTGGTCCTGCAGCCCCTACGCCTCTTCCATTGCGTATCAGATAAAACAGGTGCTGCCCGGCACCGACGTTCGGGTGATCCGTCGCGTCGCTGAAGGGGAAGGCAGCATCCTCACGCGCGTTCGCACTTTGTTGTGGCTCGCCACATTTTCTGCGTTGCTCGCCGCTGTTCTTGCCGTCGGCGCCTCCTCCGCCGCTTCCGTAATCGAGCGCCGCAGCGAAATTGGCTTGATGAAAGCCATTGGCGCGGGCTCCGGCACCATCGGTTTTCTTCTTGCCGCAGAACAACTCTTGCTTGCTTTTGTTGGCGGTGGTGTCGGTTATGCTCTGGGAATCATTCTCGCCCGCGTCCTCGGCGAAAAAATCTTTGGCGTAGCGCCCGAGCCTTCGCTTCTTGTCTTCGTTATCATCCTCGGGCTCGCTGCCGGTGTCACTCTTGTGGGCAGCGCCATCCCCCTGCGTCGCGCTTCGCGTTACAAGCCGGCGCCCATTCTGCGAGGCGAGTGAATGCCCGATCGCAAAATGTTCTGGCTGGTGGTTCGCCGTCTGCTGGGAGACCATCACGGCCGCTTGCTCGTGATTCTTCTGGCCCTGGGATCGGGCGCGGCGCTCACCGCTGCGCTGCTGAATTTGCAGGTAGACGCCAAGCGCCGCCTGACCACGGAGTTTCGCGCGTTCGGGACCAACGTCGTCGTCGCGCCGCGTGAAAGCAACAATTCCTCCGCGGCTGTCAACACGCTCGACGAATCCATCGTGCAGCAGGTGCGGCAGTTTTCCAGCCCCCGTCAGGCCGCCGCGGTCTCCTATCTTTATCTCGTCGCCAATGTTTCTTCCTCCAGCTCTCATCAACCTGTCAATGCCGTGGTCGCTGGCAAGCGTACCGATTTGATCGATAAATTTTCCTGGAAATCCGCCATTGCCACCCCGATCGATAACACCAATCTCTGCGCCGTCGGTTCGAAAGCTGCCGAGCAATTGCATTTGCAAGATGGCGAGCGCTTGACGCTGCGAAGTGTTGGTCCGGAAATAAGCACCGAAGAGGCCTGCCGCGCTCAGGTTTCCGACGCTCGCGGGGATGCGGAAGATTCTCAGATCGTCGTGAATCTTGAGGCCGCGCAAAGGCTTTCCGCGCTTCCCGGCAAAGTCAGTCTTATCCAGATCCTGTCTCTTATACACATC
>CAXMLS010000881.1:0-2855 GCA_964194235.1 uncultured bacterium
GATGTGTATAAGAGACAGCACCAGTACAGTCCGCACCCAAGCAACTTGCGATTGTCCTCTTTCGAAGCAAGCGATGGAAAGGCGGAGTTACCATGCCCAAGCTCGCGAAGTGGTGTTGGTTTTTATACATGTCTTTGTCCGCGGCCTCAGTTGTAATTGCACAAACCCCAACGCCGGGGGGAGACCAGAAGCCCGTAACCGATGCACCCCCAGGTCAGTCCGATGCAAAACCGTCCGACGCCAAACCGCCGGACTCTGCCCCGGCCGCAGCTCCAGCTGCGCCCATATGGTCTGTCGGGCCGATCGATTTCAGCGGCCTGGTTGACGGCTACTACAGCTTCAACTCCAATCATCCTGCATCTCAAAACAATCAACTCTACAATTTTGATCTGAAAGCCAATCAGTTCAGCCTGAATATGGCCAAACTCAGTCTGGCCCACACTCCTGATCCGGTGGGCTTTCAGATCGATTTTGGTTTTGGCCGTGCCTTCGACATTATCTCTGCCGGCGAGCAGGCGCCCTCCATTTTCCACAACATTGAGCAAGCGTACTTGAGCGTCAAGCCCGCAAAGGCTAAAGGCCTCGAAGTGGACTTTGGCAAATTCGTCACCAGCGCTGGCGCCGAAGTCATCGAAACCAACAGCAATTGGAACTACTCGCGCTCCCTGCTCTTTGCCTGGGCCATCCCTTACTATCACTTCGGCCTTCGTGCCTCTATGCCTGTTGGAAAATACTTTACTGGCGGCGTGCAAATCGTCAACGGATGGAACAACGTTGAGGATAATAACAGTGGGAAGACTATCGGCCTCACCGGCACATTCACAACCAAGCTGTTCAGCTGGAGCAATAACTATTACGGCGGCCCGGAAAATTCCAACACCAACAAAGGGTGGCGCCACCTCTACGACACGACGTTGCTATTCACTCCCGCGGGCAAGCTGAACGCCTATATCAATTTCGATTATGCCCGCAACACTCATTTCGACACCTTGCATACCGTTCCCATTTCGACGGTAGCAGTGCACAACGTGTGGTACGGAATTGCTGGCGCTGTGCATTACCAAGCCACCTCTAAATTCGCTTTTACACCGCGGTTCGAATGGTTCAAGGACCGTGATGGATTTTCCACCGGCACCGCGCAGGATCTCAAAGAAGTTACACTCACCGGCGAGTACAAAATGCTAGAAGGGCTTCTTGCCCGCCTGGAATATCGTCGCGATTGGTCCAACGTACCCTTCTTTGATCGCGGTGGTACACCCGCAATTGGAGAAAACCAGAATACTTTGGCATTGGGTGTCGTGGCATTTTTTGGACCCAAGAGGTAGCTCGCAAGACGAGGAACCGCCTGAAGACGAGGCGGCCGTGGACACCACAGCAAAACGAGGAGGAAACCCGAATGGGAGCGAATTCCAAACAAGCAGTGGCAACTGCGGCTTTCTTACTGGCCTTCACGTCGTTATCAGGAGGCCTATATAAAGGGAGCATGTTGCTGTACCTGCTGGCAGCGGTGCTGTTGGCTGTCTCCGTTGCCGCTTTTCGAAACTGCAAGCCGCTGGAACAAGCGGAGAACTGAGGACGGAAATGGTCCTTAGAGGAGATGAGCGATGATTCTCGTCGGAGTGTTAATCACACTGCTTGGATTTGTAATCAGCATACTTAGCCTGGCTCTTGGCTCGGTCGGTGCCCGAATGGCGGTCGTGCTCGTCGGACTGGCGGTGAGCTTGTTTGGAATCATAGGCGTGCTTAACCGCGCCTATCTCAAAAATGCAATCTGGAAAAAGGGGTGAGCAGGCGGATGAAAATCACTACGCGGTTGCTTCCGGTTTTACTGGCCATTTTATGTCTCGGATCATTTGCCCCTTCTCAAACTCCGGCTCAGACTCCGCCAGTACCTGCAGCGGCAGCCGCAACGCCGGCACCGAAGCCTGTACCTATTACTGACGCCGATGTCTCCGGTGCTCCGGTGCCGAGCGCAGACGCCCGCTCCAAAGGCGATCCCGACGGCTCGCTCACCGGCACTGCAAGCGATGTCAGCGCAACTGATGCTAAAAAGGGCGTGACCATTGGCGACCTAGTAAATCAGGTTGGTCAAAATAAAATCGCCATTAACTTTGTTTGGACGCTGGTGACCGGCTTCCTAGTTATGTTTATGCAGGCCGGCTTCGCCATCGTTGAGACCGGTCTTTGTCGTGCCAAGAACGCAAACCACACCATGATGATGAACTTTATGGTGTACGGCGTTGGCATGCTCGCCTATTGGCTAATAGGCTTCGCGATTCAAATGGGTGGTGTCGGCGCAGTTGGAAATCTCGGTGGCACTCCTCCGTTAAATCTGGAGCATGCCGTTACGTTGTTCGGAAAACCTTTTGGGCTCTTCGGGCAAAGCGGCCTCTTCTTAGTACACCGGGGAACGTATGACGTCGCTGTTATGGTGTTATTCCTCTTTCAAATGGTGTTCATGGACACAGCGCTCACCATCGTAACCGGTGCGGCAGCGGAGCGCTGGAAGTACGCGGCGTTCTTGATTTCTTCTTTCATAATGGGCGGATTCACCTACCCGCTCTTTGCTAACTGGGCGTGGGGCGGCGGGTGGCTGGCTAACCTCGGGACAAACTTTTCGCTCGGCAAAGGCTATTGCGATTTTGCGGGATCGGGAGTGGTACATGCCGTCGGCGGTATTACGGCCTTAGCAGTGTCCATGATAATTGGCCCGCGCATCGGTAAGTACACACGCGAAGGAAAATCAAATGCGATATTGGCTCATGACATCGTGATCGTATTGACCGGGTGCTTCATCCTCGCGTTCGGCTGGTTCGGGTTCAATCCAGGCTCTACGCTGGGCGCTTCCGGGAGTG
>CAXMLS010000882.1:0-1627 GCA_964194235.1 uncultured bacterium
TGTACACCATGGATCTTCCGCACGGCAAGCCACAGCGATTGACGAGCGGGAATACGCGGGAGTTTCAACCGGCCTGGTCCCCCGACGGAAAATTCATCGCGTACGTAACGTGGTCGAGCGAAGGCGGACAATTGTGGAAAGCGCCTTCGAGCGGTGGGACGCCGGTGCAGTTGTCGAAATCGCTGGCGGTGTACAGCAATCCTGTATGGTCGCCGGATGGAGCGAAAATCGTGGCGCTGCGCGGAAACGCCTACGACCGGGAGAACAGCGAATTCGACGGCGGACAAACGCAGAATGCCGACTTGGTGTGGATACCGTCGGAAGGTGGCGATGCCAATTTGATTTTGCCTGCGCGCGGAGCGGGAGCTCCGCATTTTACGCATGAGAAGGAGCGCATCTACGTGTACACGCCGCAAGGACTGGTGTCGTTGCGCTATGACGGCACGGACCGGC
The DNA here is from genome assembly GCA_964194235.1 of uncultured bacterium. Taxonomy (GTDB): domain Bacteria; phylum Acidobacteriota; class Terriglobia; order Acidiferrales; family UBA7541; genus Acidiferrum. Next base: position 454 of record CAXMLS010000882.1, read on the forward strand.
GCACGCACCTGCAGGTAAAAGGGCAAGGACTGTATTTTTTTGATGAACCGGTTCCCGCGGACGATGTGCAAGCGAGTCCCGACGGGCAATGGGTGCTGGCGCACGTCATGAATCAGCTGTACCTGATTGCCATGCCGGTGGTGGGCGGGGAAGCGCCGACGATAAATGTAGCCACTTCGGCGGTGCCTGCAAAGCGGCTGACCGATATCGGCGCGGATTATTTTGCCTGGGCCGATGATGGAAAGACGATCACGTGGGCGGTGGGCTCGAGTTTGTTTCGCGAGCCGCTAAGCGCGATTTCTTTTGAGCCGACCAAAGAAGAAAAGAAAGAAGCAGAAAAGAAAGAAGCGGAAAAAAAGGAAGCCGAGGGCAAAGACACCGATAAGAAAGACGCGGATGCCGCCAAAAAAGACGAAAAGAAGGACGACAAAAAAGAAGAGAAAAAAGAGCCCAAGAAATTAAAGGAAGAAGATAAAAACGTCGAAGAGATCGCCGTGACCCTGGAAGTGCCGAGGAAGACGCCGAAGGGAAGCATCGTGCTCCGCGGCGCCACGGTAGTGACCATGAAGGGCGATGAAGTCCTGAGGAACGCCGACATCGTCATCGAAAATAATCGCGTCAAAAGTGTGGGCGCGCATGGCAGCGGCCCGGCAGGGGCAAAGGTTTTCGACGTACGTGGTAAAACCATTTCGCCGGGGTTTATCGATACGCACGCGCACTGGACGGAAATTCGGCGTGGAATTCTGGATACACAGAACTGGTCTTTCCTGGCGAATCTCGCTTATGGCGTAACCGCGGGGCTGGATGTGCAGACCGGGACCAACGACATGTTCGCCTATCAGGACTTGGCGGATAGCGGCGACATTGTCGGATTGCGGGCGTTTTCCACGGGACCCGGAGTTTTCTCCGACAATAATTTTCAGTCCATGGAAGAAGTGAAAGGCGTGCTGCTGAAATACAAAAAATATTACGGCACGCACAACATCAAGAGCTACATCGTCGGCAATCGCAAGCAGCGGCAGTACATGGTGCAGGCGGCCAAAGAACTGGAAATGATGCCGACCACGGAAGGCGGGCTGGATTTAAAACTCGATTTGACGCACGTGATCGACGGTTTCCACGGAAACGAGCACACCCTGCCGATAACGCCGTTGTATAAGGACGTGCTGCAGAT
>CAXMLS010000883.1:0-4370 GCA_964194235.1 uncultured bacterium
AGATATAAATCCATGCGCGAGGATGCCGATTGCGGGTTTTTTCTTCGGGCGCCATCAGGCGAGAATACCGTAGTGTGAGTTATCGCGAGGAAAATATTTCTGGATGTGCGGGCTTCGCCGCCGACGCGGAAGCGACCACATTCACCGATGCCTGGAGGTCCACGGTCACTGGGGGCAGGCAGATTTCCGTGCTGCACGCTTGGTAACGGAGCTTGAGCGGGATTTGTTGCGCCCCTGTAGAGGCCGCCGCGAGTGCGGTGAGCGGCATGCGCAGGGTGACTGTGTCCTGATAAACATTCAGCGGCTTCTTGGAAAAAGTAAATGTCCGCAGCTCGCCTTTTGGATAAGCGACATCGCTTGTTTTGAATCCCGCGGCCTCCGTTCGCAGGTCCGTGGCGATTAGATACTCGGCGGACTTTTCCCGCGCATTGATATGAAAGCCAGGGCGGATCTTGAGGACTACCGCAAGCTGGAACGGAACATTTCGCGCCGCGGGATCGGCGGAAACATACGCGGATGCGGAAACCACGTCGCGGGCGGAAGGAGTTTGCGAGTGGGCACCCGGTACGGCAGAAAAAAGAAATACTAGAGCAATATTTGCGAAGACTGATGTGGCTACACGGATATTCATAAGGTGACCTGGGTGCCGAGTTGTTGTGAAATGACCCGGCTCATCACCGCATGCAGATTTTCACCGGTCTTTTCCAGCACGAAAGCATTCTGCGTTTCGGACCAGCCCAATTTGAAGCTGGTGGAAAGCGCGGAAATCCAGATTTCTCGAACCGGAGTATTGGGCGAAATGACGAACCTGGTTTCGTCGTCGTCTTCGAAAAGAACTTCCAGCTTGCCGCTCTCGCCTTCCACATCAAAACCGTGCTCATCGCCGGCCGTGAGCATTCTTTTCTTCAGGTCTTCGAACGCGGCATCCGCTTTTCGCTGAAAGTCTTTTTCTTCGAGCATATTTTTAGCGTACACGAAGCAAGCTGGCAGTGGGAAACTGTTCTTACGCGCTTAAATTGTTAATTCCTAAAGCTGCGATTCGATGGCGTGGGAAATTTCCTCGTAGCTGATGAGTCCGGTGATGCGCTTTACTTGCTTCCCGTCGCGCGAAATCAGGATGCTGGTGGGATATCCCAGCAAGCCGCCGAATTTCGATGCGATATCTTCATTGCCGATCACAATCGGATAATTCATCGTCAGCTTCTGGCCACCGACGTCAAAATGTTCTTTGGTGACGAACGGAGCGACGACGCTTTTGCCTTCTTCGTCCATGGCGATGCCCAGCACGGTAAATCCCTTCGGACCGTACTTCTGCTGCATATCAATCAACCAGGGAATTTCCACACGACAGGGATCGCACCAGGTAGCCCAGAAATTCACGAGCACAACTTTGCCGTTGAATTGTCCCAGCGAAACATCTTTCGCGTCCAAATCCTTGAACATAACTTCCGGCGCGGGCATCCCGATGGATTTATCCGTCGAGAAATTTGTGTGCCCGGCGCTATTTCGCGGGACGCGAGTGGCTTTATCCGCGTAGTAGGTCGCCGCGATGAGCAGCAGCACGGTTGCGGCTATGACCACGATATTTTTCATTTTCATCCCGGAGTCTTTCAACCTGTTCGTTAAAGTGAAAAACGGTTCAAGAAAGTCAGTTTACCCGACAGCCATGTCAGTTTGTTGACGAAGACCAGCGCGCCGACAAAAAGCAACAGCGCGCCGCTGAAAACTTCCACGGCATGAAGGTACTTGCGAAAGTTTTGATAGAAGCGCAGAAACTGGCTGATGCCCAGAGCCGTGAGCAAAAAGGGGACTGCCAGCCCCGCGGAATAAATCGCCAAGAGCAAAACTCCGCGCGCGATGGTGTCGCTGGCTGCGGCGAGGGCCAAAACGGTGGCCAGAATTGGACCAATGCACGGGGTCCAGCCAAATGCGAAAGCGAATCCCAAAAGGAACGCGCTCCAGATGCCCGGCTGGCCAATTTTGCTTTGCATACGAACATCGCGATTCAGCCAGCGCGCCATGGAGGGACCGAGGAAACCGATAAGCGACAAAGAAAAAAAATGGGTTGCGCCAAAGCCCGCGAACAACGGCGCATGATGCACCAGCGAAACAACGCCAAGCACTACCAGCACCGCGCCAATAATGATGCCGGTTCGCAACGTCAGCTTGATCAGAACTCCAAGGAGATGCAGGCCAAAAAGAATAATCAGCGCGCCTGCGATGGGAGCGAGCAATCCGCGGTTCTGGCGAAGAAATGAGCCAACCGCGCTGGCCGAGGCGCCAAACGAAATAAACACCGCGGAAAATCCGGCAACGAAGGCCAGCGACGAACTAAAAAGTCCGGAGCGCGGCAATTCACCCTTGCGCAATTGCTCCATTCCGATCCCGGACAGCATGGAGATGTATCCCGGAACCAGCGGCAAGACGCATGGCGACAAAAAAGAAACGAGGCCGGCGAGAAAAGCTCCGGCGAGAGAGACATCACTCATGCTTCATAGTCCTGCGCACAATTGCGATTATTGCCGGGAGTCTGCATATATTTTGGACACAGCTATTCTCCCATAAATGCCCTCGGAGTGACGCTACTCGCCGGCTAAACAGGGCGAGCGAAGACAGCACAACAGCATCGAGTCTTTAGACGAGGCAAGTACCGAGACGGTGCTAATCGGACATACGGATTGCTCGCCAATACGGATGGCGGTTATGCCGCAAAATCGGGCGGCAGGCTAACCGGATGAGTGTGCTCGTATGCGCTGGCGATCTGCAGCAACCGCGATTCGGTATTTGCCGGACCAATCAACTGCAAACCCACAGGCAAACCGTCCGGCGTGAAGCCGCAGGGCACAGAAATCGCAGGAACACCCGCGAGATTTGCTGGGCGATTGAGCCGCAACAAGAGCGCGCGAGTGGGAAGGTCAACTTTTCCGACCCGCGTGGTTTCTTCCCCGATGAGTGGCGCCGCGATCGGAGTTGTTGGCAACACCAAAGTATCAATACGCTGCGATTCCATTGCCCTGCGGAATTGCTGGATAAATTTATCCCGCACTTCGAGCGCTTCGAGATATTCCACCGCGGAAACTTTTGTTCCGGCTTCCAGCCGCGAGCGCACGTCCTCGCCGTATTCCGAAGTGCGGGCGGGGAACCACCCCGATCGCTGGTGATAGCGCGTCGCTTCCGCCCAAGCGATGCGATTCCCCGCCAGTTCGGTTTCCTGCAAAAGTGGAATAGAGGCATCTCTTATTTCCGCGCCGAGCCGGCGAAGATCACGGAGAGCGGCTTCAAAAGGTTGACGAGCTTCATCGGAAATTGCATCGGAAATCAACTCACCAGGCAAACCCAAACGTAATTTTGCGAGTCGCCGGCCAAGTTTCCGGCCGCGCGCGAGTGGGGTTTTTGTGTTTTCTACTTTTAGAATCGTCTGCGAGAGGATCTCGGCATCGTCCACGGTGCGGGCAAGCGGCCCGATACAATCCAAGCTCGGCGACAGGGGAATTACACCATGCTCGTTCACGCGATGGAGAGTTGTTTTTAATCCAACCACGCCACAAAGCGCCGCGGGAATTCGGATCGAACCTCCGGTGTCTGTACCGATGCTTCCGTAGCACAAACCGGCCGCCACCGCGGTTGCCGAACCGCCACTGGAACCTCCGGGAATTCGCGCACGATCCCACGGATTTTTCACCGGGCCATAATGCGGATTGTTCGAGGTTACCCCATACGCAAACTCGTGCATGTTGGTTTTGCCGAGGATCACTGCGCCCGCTTGTTTTAGTTGCGTCACCAGCGGCGCATCTTGATCGGGAATGAACTTATGAAGGATTCGCGAACCGGCCGTGGTACGAACACCTGCGGTGTAAATATTATCTTTCAGCGAAATGGGAATGCCGTGGAGAAGTCCGCGATCGAGACGCGCTTTCCGGATGCGTCCAGCACACAGTTCCGCTTCCGCTTTCTTGGCCTGGGCACGCGCAACATCGGCCGTTACGGTAATGTACGCGTTTAGCTGTGGATTGAATCGCTCGATGCGCGAGAGCATGAGCTCCGTGAGTTCCACGGGTGACAGCTCGCGCTTGCGAAACAGTTCGCCGATGGTGGCGATCGATGCAAAAGCCAAATCCGTTTCATTCATGAGCAAGCGCCGATCACCTGCATTTCCACGTACACGGAAAACGTCTTTTGATTGCATCCTGGGATGGCAAGTACTCAGTAAATCTTTTCCTGCCGCCGGAGATTCCCAAACGTGCCGATATTCGCAATGATGAACGCTACGCGAAACTGGTTCTCTGTGCGTACCTGGCCCAGCGCAATGCGGCGATACTCCAGCGCCAGTCCACAACAGCTCCCGTTATAACCTGTCTCTTATACACATC
>CAXMLS010000884.1:0-3528 GCA_964194235.1 uncultured bacterium
GAGTAGTAATAATCCGGCGCGCTGGCATCCACGGCATTCAAAACCACGCCGAGAATGTTGCACTTCACGCTGACCAGCAAGTCTCGCGTTCTGGTGAAAGCTTCCTTGGGTGTTTCGCCGCTGCGCACAACCAGCAGCACGCCATCCGTTTGCACCGAGAGGATTACGGCGTCGGTGGCGGCCATTACCGGCGGCGAATCGATGACGATAAATTTAAATTTCTTGCGAAGCTCGGCAATGGCTTCGGCAAATCTATGGGACGACAATAAATCGGCGGGATTCGGCGGCAATGGGCCGGTCGGAATAGCAGCCAGATTCGGAATCGTGGGGTGCGGCACGGTCACGAGATCAAGGCTGGACGCTCCCGCTAAATAGGAACTCAGCCCCGCGTATTTTCCGCCGGTCATGTTCAGTAAGCGGCCAACACCGGGTTTGCGCAAGTCCGCATCCACCACTACCGTGCTATCGCCCAATTGCGCGAGAGTCACGGCCAGGTTCGCCGCCGCAGTGGTCTTGCCTTCGCGCGGCAGCGCGCTGGTGACCAAGATCACCTGCGGGGCATGATCGGCGCGCGACAGGAGCAGTGAAGTTCGCAGCGCGCGAAAAGCCTCGGACATTTGCGATTTCGGCAGGTGTTGCGCTACCAGTTCAATGCGCTTGTCGTAACCATTAGAAGAGAGTCCCGGCAAAAGTTTCTGCCGTTTTCCGCCGCCGTTTGCACTGGAGGAGGTGAACTGCGGAACAACCGCAAGCGACGGCAGGTGCGCCAGCGTTTCAATGTCATCGGGAGTCTTCACCGTGTTGTCCAGGTACTCGCGCATCAGCGCCAGACCAATGCCGCCTACCAGGCCAACAATAAATGCGAGCAACACGTTGCGAGTTTTTGCCGGACGCGAGGGCGCGGATGGAATCATAGCGGCGTCCACTACTCGAATGTTAGAAGAACGCAGGCCCGCCGACACGCCCGCTTCTCTGAGCTTGGTCAACAAGCCGTCGTAGAGGGTCTTATTCGCTTCCGCTTCACGCTTCAGAATGTTGTATTCCACCATCTTGCCAGCCATCTCATTGACTTCCAATTTTTGCTGTTCGAGAGCTTTGACCATCACCGCTTCGCGGGCCATGGCTTGCCGGTATTCGCTTTCCAGCGTGTCGACAATATTCTGTTTTTCTTTTTCAATATTGATTTCCAGCTCTTTGATTTGCGCCTGCAGGCGTTGGACCTTCGGGAAGTTGGGCCCGAACTGCGCCAACGCTTCCCGATATTCCGATGAGGACTCTCGCAGTCTCCTCTGCATGTCGCCCAAGGCCGCATTGGATTGAATCTGCGGGACCGCACTCAGATTGCCGGATTTGGCGAATTCAAAAAGCGCTTGCTTCTTGATTCGCTCGCTTTGCGCCATCGTAAATTCTCTATTGGCATCCGCGAAGCGCTGGGAGCTTACGTTTTGTTTATCGTCCAGCGTCCAGATCTGATTTTGCCGCTCGTAGGCAATGCGTGCGTCTTCAGATTTTTGGACGCGAATCTTTAACTCTTCGAGCTGGTCCCGCAACCAGGTGGTCGCACGCGTGGTGGAATCGTATTGGCTCTGAATATTGCGCTGGACATACGTTTCCAGGTGCACGTTCACGATGCGCGCCGCCAATTGCGGGTCCGTGGATTCGAAGCTCACATCCATCAAGCGGCTGCTCGGCACGCGCTTCGCGCTCAAGCTACCGAGAAACGCCCCCAATTCCGGCGGACGTTTCTGGTTGGCCAGCGTGCCCGATGCAACTGCTTCCGAAGGACCGCCCGGCGAGGAAAATTCAGGACGAGATGACAATCCAGCATTGCGAATGGTTTGCAGCGCCAGGGTTTCACTGGTCAGGATCTTCGATTGCGTCTCGATGTAATTTTCCATATCCAACATGTAATCGTAGGAATCGGTGCCCTGGAAGGGCAGGATATTGGAATTTTCGCGATCGATCTCAACGCGCGCGGTCGCGACATACACCGGCTGCATGCGAAACGTCGCGATGGTCACGATGGTGACCACCGAAAGCATGAAGGAGAGAATCAGCCACTGGTGCTTTCGTAGTATCAGTAAATAATCGAAAAGATGGGGCTCTCTTGGGGAAAGCTCCCACGCCGGTACCGTTCCGGGAATCGGCACCAAATCCATGGCACCGTTGGACCCGTTCTGAGTCGCTGCGAGTTTGTGGTTGTCCATCATGCCTAGCGATATGCCACGCGATACAGGGCCACTCCCGTTCCCACCGTAAGGGCGATTTCCGCCGCTTTAACCAGCACACGCTTGCTCCCGCTATCCGGAACATAAAGAACATCGCTGGGCTGCAGCCGAACATCCTCAGCTTTGCGTTCCTGAACTTTCTTCAGATCGACGGTGAGTTCGTGCTGCTGGCCCTCTTTATTTTTCCGTATAATTACCGCGTGATCCGACTTGGCAGTTCGGTTCAAGCCGCCGGCCAGCGCCAGCATCTTGAGGGTGGTCATCTGGTTGCGGTCGTTCGCTAACACAAACCCGCCCGGCCTGCCCACGGCCCCCAAGACGTAGACAATTCCTGCGTGCGGTATCGTCACGATATCTCCAGCCTGCAGGATGATGTTGTTGGTGGCATCTCCGCTTTCCATCAACTCGTTCAAATTTACGGTGATGGTATTCGATAAAGCGGGAGCTTCCATTGGGACCGGAGCATCGGCGGCGGCGGCAGTTTCCGGAGTACGGCCTGAGGGGAATACCGTTTTATTCGCGGAATTTGTAGGAGGAATACCGGCCACAGGCTGCGAAGGAGAGGCAGCCCGCCCCTGGGCAGGTGCGGCGTCTTTCTCGTCGGCCGGGCGAAGGACGTCGTCATTGCCGATTGCTGGAGGTTCCGAGGTATCGGCGAGTGGTTCGGTGGGCCGCGTGACGATGGCGGTATCGCCGGCATCATTGGCGATGCCCCCTGCCTCCGCTAAAATTTCCAATAGGGTCACGGGCCGCTCAGCCTGAAAGACAAGAGGATGCGCTACGGCACCGACCACCGTGATGGGTTTGCTCTTTCTATCTTTAACGTAGACCGTTACTTCCGGATGGCTAACCAGTCCATTGGCTTGCAAGACTTCGGAGATTTTTTGTTCCGCTTGGGTCTCGGTCAAGCCTTTGACCTGCATACGGACGGCTATTAAAGGCAAGCCTATCGTACCGGTCTGGCTCACGCGGACGTCCCGGCTCAATTCCTTGACGTCGAAGACTTCAATGGAGATGGTGTCGCCGCTGCCGATGACGTAGTCGTGCGGGGTTATGCGCGCGGTGGAAGACAGCGCGCGGATGCGATCGTTGGTCTGTTGCGGCGTGCCGATTACGGTTTGCGCGCACGTGGAGGTGCCAGCGCCCACAAGGGCGAGTAATGCGGCTGTGGCCAGACACCACGGCCGGGCATCCAGTTTTACTGGTTGCATCGGATGAAGGATTCCCCGAGCTAAGTATACAGCTTGGGATGTGTTTACGTCAGGGGTCTCGACGGTGTTTGTCTCGACGGTGTTTACGG
>CAXMLS010000885.1:0-1998 GCA_964194235.1 uncultured bacterium
GCCGGCGTTCATGCGCAAAATTCCGCACCACCTTCGGCGCGAGCCGCCGCCACGAGTGCTCCTGCTCCAGCCTATCGCCAAATTGTCGACGAAACCGGTCGCAGTGTTCGCGTGCCGCAGCCAGTTTCGCGCATCGTGTCGCTGGCGCCCAGCTTGACGGAAACGGTTTACGCGCTCGGATTGCAGGACCGTCTGGTGGGCGACACCGATTATTGCGATTTCCCACCGGACGCCCAGAAAAAAACGAAAGTTGGCGGCGCCATCAATCCCAGCCTGGAGGTCATTGCTCACCTAAAGCCGGACCTCGTACTGGTGACGCGCCATTTGAACAGCCTGGACACCGTGCACTCGCTCGATGCGCTGGGCATTCCTTCTTTCGCCACCGATCCGCGCACCGTGGATGAAATTATTACTTCCACCAAACTGCTGAGTGACGTTCTCGGTGTTCCTGACGCGGGCGCATCTCTCGCCGAAGATTTACAGCACCGTCTCGCTGCGCTGCAGCAGAAAATCGGCTCGCTTACGCCGCGACGTGTTTTGTTCATCGTCTGGACCGATCCGCTCATCTCCATCGGAAAAGATACCTTCATCGCCGACGCGCTGCGCCGCGCCGGGGCGGTGTCCATCGTCGATTCCTCGCAGAGCTGGCCGCAAGTAAACCTTGAGGAAATTTTGCGGCTGCAGCCGGAATTCCTGGTGTTCGCCGATTCGCATTCGGAAGCGGCCCCGCGTGATTTCGACGTGCTGACCATTCGCCCCGGGTGGCGCAATCTGAATGCCGTGCGCGAGAGGCACTTCGCCATAATCAGCGATGCCGTGAATCGCCCGGCCCCGCGCATCGTTTCCGCCATTGAACAACTTGCGCAGCAGTTGCACCCCGAAGCGTTCGTCGAAAAATCTGCCCCGGCTAAATCGAATGACGCGCCGGGTCCGCAAAATCCCCCGCGGCATCTGCGTTCTTCAGCGATTCCGCCGCACGACTTGTCTTCAGGCGATGCCAACACTGAAGCGCACGCCAATGAGGGATGCCTTTGCGCCCTCTGACCCTGCAGCGTCTCGTCATGCAATGCGCAATTCTCGGAGCCATTTTATTCTTTGTGGTCATCGTGGCCCTGAAGCTCGGTGCCGTGCCCGTTTCTCTCTACGGTTTAGGCCGCGATTTGCTCCGCGTTATTTTTCATCATGGCGGCGAGATAAAAAGCGATTACGGGCTGATCATCATCGATATTCGCCTCCCGCGGATTTTGTTGGGAATTTTTGTTGGCGCATCGCTGTCCGTGGCGGGCACAGGATTTCAGGCCCTGCTTCGTAATCCCCTGGCCGATCCGTATGTCCTCGGGGTTTCCAGCGGAGCCGCGCTGGGAGCGATTCTCGCTTTGATCGTTGCACCGTATCTCACGCTGTCCCCGGCGTTGGCGGACCTCCTGACTCCGTTCGGCGCATTTCTCGGCGCCGGCTCGACGATCGCCGCCGTTTATTTTCTTGGCCGCCGCGAGGGTCAGATCGACAGCAATACCTTGCTTCTCGGCGGTGTCATCACCGCTTCTTTTATTTCCGCCATCATCATGTTTCTGATGACTTCTCTTACCGGTAGCAATCTGCGCGGCATGGCGTTCTGGTTGATGGGAAATCTTTCCACTTCCTTGCAGCCGTCGGTGTACTGGGTGCTGGCCTTCGGGTTCATTGTCTCCACGGTTGCGATCTACACCACCGCGTCCGATCTGAATCTGCTGCTTTCCGGAGAAAAGGAAGCAATGCATCTCGGCGTGGATGTACCACGCGTGCGTCTGGTCGTTTATATTGCGGCGTCCGTCTTGACGGGACTCGCCGTTTCCGTGAGCGGCGCGATCGGATATGTCGGGCTGCTCGTGCCGCACGTGATGCGCCAGCTTTTCGGATCGGATCATCGCATCCTGCTGCCCACTGCGGCGCTCGGCGGCGCGATAGCGGTGGTCATTGCCGACACCATCGGTCGCACCATCGTTCCGCCGGCGGAAC
>CAXMLS010000886.1:0-1764 GCA_964194235.1 uncultured bacterium
AGATGTGTATAAGAGACAGTTTTTACCCTGTGGATAGGTTTAGCCCGCTGAAAACATGCAGCTTAAAGATGGTTCGCTGCTTGCACTATCTATCGCCGGTGGGGGAGGCGAGCCGAGGATCCCTTTAGGGGATTGAGGGCTGGGCCGGTTCGCTACTCCCCCCTACTTCTTGTAGCTTCCTTCCTGCGATAACTTAAATTCCATAAAACTAAACGAATATAACGGTGGCATTCGCCGTTCCGTCTTCGATTGCGGATGACTAGCGTTGGCCTGACGAGCGGCGGCACTGGCGGGCAGTCGTGGAACTATTCTAGATTACTAACTCAATCGAATTTGGGACGCGTTGGTGATACGTGCGGAGTCGCGTTCGCGCGTGCTGTAATCGCTGAGCGTCAGCGCCAGCATAATAGCCAGCCAGAACACTGCGCAGATGATCACCAGTTGCGTGCGCTTCGGGCTGTAGCGGGCGTGCATGAAATACAAGACCACCAGGGTGGCCTTAAGGGTGGCGATTGCAAGAGCAACCACGATGTTGAACTGGCCGAGGTTTACGTACGCAGCCGCGACGGTGGCCGCCGTCAGAAGCATCAGGGAAGCAAAAATCCCTACGTATATTTTTGGCGAAACAATATGCTCGGACACGCAGCTCTCCCGGTAGCTCCCTACCTGTGGCGGTCAATCAAATACAACAGCGGGAATAAATATATCCAGACGATATCGACGAAGTGCCAGTACAAACCGATCATCTCCACGGGCGTGTTGTAGGACGCGGTGAAGCGGCCAGAAATCGATTGCTTGACGAGCCAAAGCAGCAGGCCCGCGCCGACAATCATGTGCAAGGCGTGCAGCCCGGTCATTCCGAAATACAACGAAAAATAAAGCTGCGCGTGGGCGTTCAAGTCGGGGTCTTTCGCGAAAGCCTTTTCCAGCTCTTCTTTTTCGGCGTTGATTTCCTTGGGGTCGTCGCCGGGTGCGGGATTCTGCGCGCGATAATCGATTTGGAAGTGATATCCGGGAACCAGATGATGATCGAATTTCTGTTTATACTCGATGACTTTCACGCCAAGAAACGCGGTCCCCAGAACGAGTGTGGCGATCAGAAATGACGTGATCTGCTTTTTCTTGCCGACATGCGAAGCCCAGACGGACATGGCCATGGTCAAGCTGCTGAGAATCAGGATTACGGTGTTGATGCCGCCCAGCTTCAAATCCAGGGTGTTGCTGCCAACTCCGAACGCAGCGCTATAGAAATGCCGGTTTATGGTGTAGGTCATGAACAGGCCGCCGAAGAATAAAACTTCGGTGACCAGAAAGACCCACATGCCCAGCGCAGCGGATTCCTTCTGCTGCTCAAGCGTTTCAAAATGTCCGTACAGTTCGCCGGTGCGATGCACGCGGTGCTCCTCGTTTTGAATTCAGTTCGTCCGCCGGTACTGATCGCGCACGCCGGCGTAAGCGTTAAAAGTGCTCAGTCGTCTCCGTGCGCGGGAGAAGGCAAAGGCAAACGCCCACCAGCAATTGCCGCCAGGTCGGGACGATTTTCAAAGTCGTAGGCCTCCCAGGTTACTTCCGGGGTCACCAGGAAATTCTCCGTGGGCGGAGGCGAATCCGTCTTCCACTCAAGCCCGGTCGCAGGCCACGGATTGGGTCCAGCGACAACGCCGTACTTCAGGGACCAGATCAAATAGATCATCGGCAGCAAATAACCGATCGCCAGAATTGAGGCGCCCGCGGTAGACATCACGTTGAGCACCTGAAATTCCG
>CAXMLS010000887.1:0-2330 GCA_964194235.1 uncultured bacterium
GCCTTCTCATCCCATCTGATTAACGCGCTTTACCGGACATCTCTAACAATGTCGGCCCTGTCAAATCCTTTTTTGAACAGACTTCTCCGTCCACTTCCAGGAGTGGTCTTGTTCGTTTCCGTTGACTTCGCGCTCGATGATTAGTCCGCGTCAACAGAGCAAGAGTTTCACCGGGCGTGCTTCGAAGGAGCGTGCGTACAAAGTCTTTTGGGTTGAAAAACACGCAGTTCAGAACTTCAATGAGTAACTCAACATAAGTGACTGAGTGCCTACATGAACAGTGCTGTTGTTGTACTCGCCAGACAGCAATGCGCTCTGTCCTACGTGCTCGCTCGCTGTAGGCCGAAACGCGTAGGCGGCCTCGTAGCTCGCCCTTCCGTGACGATACGTGAGTCCTGCCGTCAGTTCATTGGCAAAAATCGCGGCCGTTAGCGGCGTTAAAGTTGAACTCGGTACAGGATTATTTCCGTGCGCAAATCCGGCGCGCCAGACGGTGTTTTCCGTCAGCCCGCGCTCGACTCCGGCATGAAATACGTATTGGTCTTTCCAGTGCAGGGGCACCAAGTCCTGCATGGCATTTCCGCCGACCAGACTATTTAGAGTGGCGTTTGTTCCATTGGTCAAAGTCACCGGCAGTGTTGCAAACGAATTATTCCAATTGATCCAGTTCCCCTGGAAAGCTAGTAACCACCGCTGGCGGGCGCGCCACGCGGCGGAAGCTGTCACCGACTGCGGTAAGACGTTACGGACCATCGCATCGTAGGAAAAAGTGGATTGCGCGTTGACGCCGAGCGCGGCAAACTGCGCGACTGCATCTCCCGACGCATGACCTGTGCTGTCAATCGTCGTTTGAGACTTCCACGCGACTCCCAACTCAAGCTTCTTCGTTGGATGGGCTAGAGCTCCGAAGCTCACATCCCATCCCACACCGGTGGTGTGGAGATCCAGTAGCGTCTTCAAGCCTTTTAGTGCTGGCTGGCTCTGGAAAATATATGGGGCGTGTAGTGTATTCGTGTTGTAGACGGCGCCAACGGTTGCGCCAAGCGATAGGCGCGAATTCACCGCTACTCCAATTCCGGTGGCAAATCGAAATGCATCGATCGCGGACTTCTGCGCTTGGAAACCGTAGCTTGCCCCAGCCGTTCCGGGTGCGTCTGCATAGCGCCAGTCGGCATTGGAAAGTAGCTCAGGCGTCATCCCCAAGCCAAAAGTAAACCGCGAATGTCCGATCGGCATCCCGAACGCACCATAGGGCACGGCTCCGGGTGATGTTGCCAATGGAGCATCTTGATTCACCGAATTGCGGAACGACCCGCGGGCAAACACCGCAGCCATCGACAGATCCAGAGTTCGCCCACGAAGTGACGTCAAGCCCGCTGGATTGATAGCCAGCGCATCAAGAACGTTGTCCGAGGAAGCCACGTACACGCCCCCCAGTCCGGTCGAACGCGCAGTCACGGTACCGAGATAAAATCCTGCGCGCCGGCGGTCGCCGCCATGAAGAGCAGGGCAAAGAGAATCGTCAACTTCCGCGGATGAAAATGCACTTTTTGTCTCCTTAGCTGATCTGCTGTTTCTATAGGTAGGCTGCCTGCGAGAATTTCGTCAGCTGATAGTGTGCTCGTATGGTGAAGTCAAAACTGCTCCTCTCCCATGGGACTAAATGACCAGTTTTCTGGTACACCGTACTGTTGACGAACTCGATTGGTTTGCTGTACCACACGCAGATCGGTGAATTTCAGGAGGACGCCGGCTGGAAGGGTACAGATAAACCACTTTCGCGGCATCATCCAAAACCAGCAACGGACCGTCGTCTCATGCCATCAACTTGACGGTGCTGTGGTTCACACCCTGTCCGGTTCCGCCTATTGCATTCAGCGGCTCAGCAGTGGAGTCTCGTGAGGGTTCGGAAAGTAACTGTTTTTGTGAAAGAACCGAGTTGGGTGTTGGGGATGTGCTCATGTCCTGCCGCGCTTGACTCCCTGGTTGCCCGGGAGTACCGTACGGGCGAAATACGGGCCGAACCACAAGTCACTCGAACAGGGAGATTAAAATGGAAAAACATCTCTCAGTAGTAGGTTATTGGTTGGGCGTAAGCTGCACTGTCCTGGCGTTAATCTTTCGACTGTTCATTGCACTTAACATAACCCCGCCCCACTTGGGCGTCCCTAGCGGTATTGGCATTTCCTATTTAACTTTCTTTCATGGTGCCGCGCTGTTTTTCTTGCTGTCGATTGCGAGCTGGTGCAGCACTGCGAAGTCCTAGGCTAGTGCGCGCTCAAGCGAAATGCCCAGCCAAGAGGACAGGTGTCGCGCTGCGTCGTTTGGAT
>CAXMLS010000888.1:0-3660 GCA_964194235.1 uncultured bacterium
CCCGCCGTGAATCTGTACGCACTCGTTGGCCACGCGCACGGCCACTTCGCTGGCGAATAATTTAGCCATGCTGGATTCGCGCGTAAAGCGCACGGTCTTTTTGTCCGCCAGCCATGCGGCTTGATAGACGAGCAGGCGCGCGGCTTCGATGTCGGTGGCCATATCCGCCAGTTTGAACTGGATGGCTTGAAATTCGCTGATCGCCTGACCAAACTGTTTGCGCTGCTTGGCGTATTTCGTGGCGGCGTCCAGCGCGCCCTGGGCCATGCCCAGGGCGAGGGCGGCGATGGAAATGCGGCCGCCGTCAAGAATTTTAAGGCTTCCGGTAAACCCTTCGCCTTCAGTGCCCAAAAGATTTTCCTGCGGAACGCGGCAATCGCTGAAAATCACTTCCGAAGTATCGCTGGCGCGCATGCCGAGTTTATTTTCTTTTTTCCCAGGCTTAAAACCGGGCATGCCTTTTTCCAGGATAAACGCGCTGATGCCGTGCGAACCTTTCGATTTGTCGGTAACCGCCATGGCAACGCAGAAATCGGCATAGTGGCCGTTGGTGGTGAACGTTTTCGCGCCGTTCAGCACCCAGTCCGTGCCGTTGCGAACAGCAGTCGTTCGCGTGCCACCGGCGTCGGAGCCGGCTTCCGGCTCGGTCAGCGACCACGAGCCAATCTTTTTCCCCTGCGCCAGCGGAAAAAGGTATTTTTGCTTTTGCTCTTCGGTGCCAAATTTAAAAATGTGATTGCTGCAAAGTGAATTATGCGCGGCGATGATCAGTCCGACGGAGCCATCCACACGCGACAACTCTTCAATGGTCAACGCATATTCCAGGTAGCCAAGGCCCGCGCCACCGTACTGCTCCGGAAAAATAACCCCGAGCAAGCCCATCTCCGCCAGCTTCGGCATGATTTCCATGGGGAAATGGGAAGCTTCATCCCACTCCATCACGTGCGGGAGGATTTCACCTTCCGCAAATGCGCGCACGCTGCGGCGGAGTTGCTGCTGCTCTTCGGTCAGACTGAAATCCACGCGGTCTCCAGAGGCGATGTATTTGCTACGGGCGCAGGTCTAATTACAACTGCACACCGCATTCATGATATCGCGGGTTTGCACGAACGCTACCAGAGCGTTTTGCCCCGGCGTTACCAACCCACAGGATAGTGGTTGGCTTTATTTTGCTCGTCCAGCCAGGTTTTCAGCGGTGCGAAATAATCGGTGAGGGCCGAGGCATCGAGCTGCTTCTCGCCCGTCAGCGTTTCGAGCGCTTCCGGCCACGGCTGGCTCTCCCCCATTGCCAGCATCTTGTTCAGTTTTTCGCCGGCGGCCTTGTTGCCATATATCGAGCAGCGGTGGAGTGGACCCGAATACCCGGCTTCGCGGCAAAGCGCGCGCTGAAACTGGAACTGCAGAATGCGGGCAAGAAAATAACGCATGTACGGAACGTTGCCGGGGACATGATATTTTGCGCCCGGATCAAAATCCGCTTCGGTGCGTTGCACTGGAGGAACGACTCCCTGATACTTGCGGCACAGCTCCCACCAGGCTTTGTTGTATTCCTCCGGCTTGACCTCTCCAGAGAAAACCGTCCACCGCCATTTGTCGACCAACAACCCAAAGGGTAAGAACGCAACTTTTTCCAGCGCCTGTTGGAGCAAATAATCGACATCCTGCGTGCTTGCGGGAACTGTTTCGATCAGTCCGATCTTTTTCAAATATTCCGGTGTGACCGAAAGCGCAATGGTGTCGCCCACCGCTTCGTGAAATCCATCGTTCGCGCTGCCTTGAAACAGCGGCGGCTGGGTGTTGTAGGCGCGCTGATAAAAGTTGTGGCCAAGTTCGTGATGGATCACCCGAAAGTCTTCTTCGGTAATCTGAATGCACATCTTGATGCGCAAATCGTCTTTCGAATCCACATCCCAGGCGCTGGCGTGGCAGATGACGTCGCGGTCGGCTGGCTTGGTAAATAGCGAGCGCTCCCAAAAGGTTTTCGGCAGTGGCGCGAATCCGAGAGAGGTGAAAAACCCTTCCCCATAACGCACCATGGCTTTGGGATCGGTGTGACGCTCCTGCAAAATCTTCGTCAAATCGAAACTCTGCGTGGGCTTAGGCGAATCCATCAACGGATAAAGGTTGTTCCATTCCTGGCTCCACAGATTGCCGAGCAGATGGGCGGGTATTGGGCCGTTCCCCGGAACAAGAGCCGGGCCGTATTTTTTGGCAAGTTGTCCGCGTACGTAGGCGTGCAAAGATTCATATAACGGCCGCAACTGCTCCCACAAGCGATCGGTTTCTTTTGCAAACTGATCGGGCGGCATGTCGTACATGGATCGCCAGATGGCGCCGACATCGGAATAGCCGAGTTCGCGGGAACCCTTGTTGCCAAGTTCAGCGAGGCGGGCATATCGCTGACGCATGGGAGCGCCGATGGCGTGCCAGCCGATCCACGCGTGCTTCAATTCTTCGGGGTCACGACTGGTAGCGAGAAGGTGCTCGATCGCGGTGATGTCCAGGCACTTCGCATCTGCGGCCGCGCCATCGGGACACCATTTCCCTTTGCCATAATCGCCACCGAGCGACGCCGATATTTGCGCTAACTCCTTCTGCTCGGCGGGATTAGCAGGCGCGGGAAAGCCGATGGACAATTTTACCAGCAATAGTTTGCGCGCCATTTCCGGCGGAAGCTTAAGGCTATCGAAACGGTGGGCTTTTTTAGCTAACTCAACCGTTAGCGCGTTTAACTCCTGGTCCGCATCGGCAGCGATTTGCTCGGTGTCGTCAGTAATAAAATTTTGCGCCACCCATGCTGCTCTCTGCCCTTTATTGCCCAATTCGAAAAGCCGCGCTTCGGCGTCATCGAGGAAAGCTTTCGCCTCGGCGACAGAAGGAGCTTTCCCTTCTTCTTTCGCGGCGGATTTTTCTTGCGCCGGCGTGAAGTGTGGAATGAACAAACCTGCGCATACCGTCGCGATCAGGAAGCGGCAAACGGTTGAACTGATTTTCATGCCTTGGCCTCTTTCGAGTTGGATGACGCGTTGGCTTCTGCGGCGACCTGGCGAATGACGCCGAGGGCTCGCTCTATCCCGGCACGATTCACGTCGCAATGAGTCACAAAGCGTACGGAGTGCAAGGCAGTGTCCTGTGCCCAGATGCCGTGCGGATATAACTGTTCGCAGAACTCGACCGCAGTTCTCCCCGTTTTCGTGCAATCGAAAATTACGATGTTGGTTTTTACTTTCGCGGGGTCGATGCTCAATTGAGTTATCTGCGCGAGGCCTTCCGCGAGGAAGCGCGCATTTTCATGATCGATGTGCAGGCGCTTGGAAGATTCGTTGAGCGCAATCAAGCCAGCCGCGGCGACAATTCCCGCCTGACGCATTCCGCCGCCGAACATTTTGCGGTACACGCGCGCCTTGTCGATGAACGCTTGTGAGCCGATAACCACGGAACCGACCGGCGCGCCCAATCCCTTCGAGAGGCAGAACATTACGGAGTCGCATTTGCGTGTCATGTGGGAAACCGAATCGCCCAGCGCAACCGCGGCGTTGAAAATTCGCGCGCCGTCGAGATGCACTTTCAGGCTGCCTTCGTGGGCGTGATCGCAAATGTCATCGATGGTTGCGGTGGGATACAACATTCCGCCCGCCATGTTGTGGGTATTTTCCAGAC
>CAXMLS010000889.1:0-2471 GCA_964194235.1 uncultured bacterium
GCTTCAGGTGTTGCGACAAGTTTGCGGTTGCACGATCCAGCGCGTCCGGCGTCTTCGCCGACAAGCACAGCAACTGCCATGGCCGTGACGAGCTGGACGGCGACAGTTGCGGCGCTTCCTCCACAACCAGGTGTGCGTTGGTTCCGCCGCTTCCAAAGGAACTTACTCCGGCTCGCCGTGGCACATCCGGCTTGGTACTCCATTCCTGCAACGTGGCATTGACGTAGAACGGGCTTTTTTCAATTTCGAGTTTCGGGTTGGGCTTCGTGAAGTGCAAATTCGCGGGAATAATTTTATGGTGCAGCGCCAGCGCCGTTTTGATCAAACCGGCAACGCCTGCGGCCACATCTAGGTGACCTACATTCGTTTTGACGGAACCGATGCCGCAAAATTGTTTCGCCTGCGTGCCCATGCGAAACGCTTTCGTCAATCCCGCGACTTCGATGGGGTCCCCGAGCGGCGTAGCTGTGCCGTGAGCCTCCACGTACGTGATCGTTTCCGGGTCGACGCCTGCCAGCGCGTGCGCCATGGCAATGGCTTCCGATTGGCCTTCGACTCCGGGAGCGCCGAAGCTGACGCGCTGGGAGCCATCGTTATTCAGTCCGATACCCTTAATCACTGCATAAATCTGATCGCCGTCTTTTACAGCCTCGTCAAGGCGCTTGAGAACGACCACGCCGACACCGTTGCTGAAAACCGTTCCTTCACCTTTGGCGTCGAACGTTCGCGTGTGCCCGTCCGGGGAGCCGATGTTGCCCTCGTCGTAGTAATAGCCGCGCTGTTGCGGCACTCGGACCGACACGCCACCGGCTAAAGCGACATCGCATTGATAGGTCAGCAGCGACTGGCAAGCCTGGCCCACCGCAACCAGAGATGTAGAGCAAGCGGTGCTGACATTCAGTGCCGGGCCCTTGAGCCCAAGCTTGTAAGCCACGCGGGTCGCCAGGTAGTCCTTATCGTTTCCATACATGATCAGGTCCGGCCCAACCAGTTCCATCAGCTCCGGCCGGGGTTCCAGCGCGTGCTGGACATAGGTGTTTGTACTTGCGCCGGCAAACACGCTTACTGATCCGCGCATTTTGTCGGGCGCGTAACCTGCGCGCTCCAGCGCTACCCAGCAGGCCTCCAGAAACACGCGCTGCTGCGGGTCCATCACTTCCGCTTCTTTGGGGTTCACTCCGAAAAATGCAGCATCAAAACAATCGGCATCCTTCAAAACTCCGCGAGCGGGGACATACTGCCCTCGGCGTTTCAGTTCTACCGGATCCAGGCCCGAAGCGGTCAGCTCGGAATCATCAAAAAACGACACAGCTTCGCGGCCGGCCACGAGGTTCGCCCAGAATTCCTCGATGCTCTCCGCTCCGGGAAAGCGTCCGGCCATACCAACAATCGCTATGCCTTCGTATTGCTGTTCGTCTTGTGGCTGGTCGTTCATTCCCAAGAGTCCCTATAGGTCATTTGGATGAAGCTGTGGCCGGTGTGGATTCGCCCAGTGGTCCAGTGCAACTTTCGGGCCACTTGAAGTGGCCTTACTTAATGATAGCGCGAGACTTAAGGTGAATCATGAATAAATTGTGTTCAGATTCTCAGCCCGAGAGATATTTACTTCCCTAAAATGCTCATTCCGTCTGAAGGCGCCCGGCGTCACTTTTTTAGTGGAACACGCATCTGCGCCAGCGCTTTTTTCTGGCGTTGGGCCCGCTCTCTCAATTGTTCCCCCTTATCTGCCGAAGTAGTGGGTGGGCTGAGATGCCGCGCCAAGGCTCGGACGGTAGGGTGTTCGAAAAGCGCCACGATGGGGAATTCCGACTTTAGCTTCTCTCGCAGAAGGCTGTGCATCTGTACCAAAAGTAGCGAGTGCCCGCCCAATTCAAAGAAATTGGCTTCTACGTTGACCTGCTCCAGTCCAAACATTTTCTGCCACACCGACGCGACGCTATGTTCCATCTCCGTTTGCGCCGGCATGAAGTTTTGCGATTGCGCAGCCGACACCAGCGCGGGTTTCGCAATCTGCGTCGCCTGTGGAGACAACAATCCTTGCAATTCCGCTACACGCTTGTCGAAAAACACCGGTGCCCATTCCAGAATGATTTCGAGATCGCGTCCCCAGCGTTCCATCATTTTAGGGGAGACGCTTTTGCGATCGTAAATCAGCGTTAAGCGAAGCGCCGTGCCCGGCTCCGCAAGTAACATCACTGGGTAGTTGGAATGAATAGGCCCCGAAAAATCCGCGATCTCCAATTGTCCGCCGAGACGCCGCGCCGAATCGTCCACCAGGTAGTTTTGAAAAACGATCAGGCTGTCGAAAAGCCGATACCGCCAGGGCACTTCACTGCTGCGTTGTATCTCCATCAATGGCGTGAACTGAAACGCGCTCACTTCCAGGAGACGATGGTGGACTTTGCGGAAAAACTCCCCCGCGGTGTCCTCGCCATTCACCCCTATGCGCACCGGCAAGTTATTTGTGAATG
>CAXMLS010000890.1:0-13272 GCA_964194235.1 uncultured bacterium
GCCACATAAGTGTGCAAGTTCGTGTGCAAGCGTCGCGAACTCCTCAGCCGGAGCCTGACCCGGCAGCAGTGTGATCTTGCCTCCAGCAGAGGTGCCGCGCGCCGGGGCGATGTCCTGCGAGTATTCAAGATCGATGCCTTGCTCGGCGATAAACTTGCCGAGCCGCTCGCGGTATTCGTTCGGATCGCCATTCACGGAGCCGATTTCAGGTAGTTCTTGGCCGTCCGTTTGGCCGATGTCGAACACATAGGTGGCGCGGAAGCCGACAGCCGTGGATGATTCGTCGGTTTCGTTTTGCTCGGCGCTTTCGGTCTTGCGGCGAACTATCGGAGCAAGGATCAGGATGCCTTTTTCGCCCTTCTTCACGAATCGCCCAAGCTTGTGCCAAGTGTGAAAGCCAGCCACGTGCGTGGCCGTTGGTTTCTGCGATGCGATGAGCATTACGTTTCGAAGACTGTACCGATGGAATCGGCCAATCGCCGCGAGGTACTGCGTGAGCGTTTCGCTGCGGCCCTCGTTGAGCGCCGCGATGAGCTGCTCTGTGGCTTTGTTTGTGATTTGTTTGATTTGTTCTGACTTCATTTTCCGTTCTCCTGTGAGGTGATTTGGTTCCTTCACACAGGCAGAGGAACCAAAGCACCTGGCACACAGGAGAAGGGAGAAGCGTTGTGTTGAGGCTAGAGCGGATGGCAACGAGCGTGACAGGAAAGGGTTCACCTGGCGCGACCGTGTGCTAGAGGAAGCCGGAGTTCAAATCTCTATTGAGATTGGTTCTTTGGGAGTGTCCACGGCCCGTTCTTGGGCCAAGACATCCTGAATCGTTCGGATGTGCGTAGTGCTTCAACAGCGGGCATTAGAAACTTCTTCAACTCCTCAGTTACTTGGTCAAGTTCGGCACCGTGGTGGTCGAGGTTGCTCTTTTTCACGAAGGCCTGCCACTGCCCTCTCTTTTGCGGGTCGTCAGAGAATTCCTGCGTAAGGGCAAGCGGGACGACGGGTGGTATTTCCGTTTGTCGTCTTTGGAATGTTGCCTCGATGGCCTTGCAAAGCGAGGGGCCGCTGAACTCGAACTCGCGCGCCAATATCCAGAGATCGTAGAAGTCCTTCATGCGTGTATTGACTATTCCGAGCTTCACGAGGGCCTCTAGCTTTTCGGCGACGACTGTCTCTTTTGCGTACGCTCGAAGCCGAGCAATTGGAAAATCCAACATGCCTGGATACTGAATCTCCTCAGGGTCTGGCACGATGGCATCGCCGAAACCGATGTCCACTTGCAGTGATATTCTGGCGCGCTCCAAACGGGCCAGGAAATTCACGCGTAGCCCTTCATATTCCTGTTCTTCTTTGATCCTGGTTATCCGAACAGATGTGGGGTCGAAAACCAAACCATCGTCTTCTACAACTTGGGCGATGACATCCCCGAAGACTTTCTTCATTCGGGCAATGCTGTTGTCTCCTTGCCCTGAGAGGTCCAAGTCCCGTGTCGGTCGGTACGGTCGGTGCGTCCAGAGTTCGAAAAGTAGTGCACCTTTCAGGACAAATTGATCGCGATACTCAGACTGGCTAAAACGATAGAGGAAGCGTTCCAGACCGTACTTGGTCAGGACCAGGCCGAAGTCCTCGTGCCTCTCCTGCGCTCGATTGAACAGTTTCTGGCGCACGGACGCTGCGAGATTGCGAGGCTTTTCGCTGCTCACGATATGGACTCCAGATAAGGGCGCATGACATTTGCTACACGGCAGATTTTGGCAGCTTTCCAGATTTCATCCGTTGTTGCTTTGCGTTTACGCTTGCAGTCTCGGAGGGCCTCAAGCGCAACGTCCAGCCCTATCTTGTTTCTGTATCGGAAACAATCTGCGACCGTCTTGGCTGGAGTAAAGACGCGCACGGGGACACCCTCGATGCGGTGGTCTTGTACACCATAGGTCAGTGCTTTGCGAGAGAAACGCACAATTCGGAGTTGCAAGTTCGCTTGCTTTGGCAGGCGGGATTTCTCCCCAATGGCGAGCCAGACTTCGAAGGGCGACTGAGTTGTGAGATCGTGGAAACGGAGCGCCGAGAGCAGGCACACCACTCCTTTGGGCATGCGCTTAGACGCTTGCGCGAGGCTGTGGTGCTCCGTGGGCTTCGCGCCACGAGCAACGTAGAGTCCACGCCCCACCCTCACGATTGCTCCTCGATCCACGGCCATTCGGAGGTACAGTCGGGGAATACCATGCGCATGGAGATCTCGCGGGCGCAGTATTCCGGCGGTGCGCACAAGTTTCACAAGACGGGCCATTCGTTGATTGACCATAGGCTCTTTACTAAACGTAGGGGAATATACACAACTCCCGACATATTGTAAACCAACTTACGGTCTTGAACCTAATTCCTAATTCTATAAATCTTCGTCGTCTGATTGTCCTTTAATGATCAGAACACGAACAACCCAATCGGGAGGTATGAATCGCTTCCCATCCTTCTCGCAAGATGAGGGGGGTAAGAGCTAAGGCAGCTACGGGATCGGCCCACGCTTTACCCCAGATGACGTTGACGCCCAAGCCCGCGAGGGCAATCCAAGCCATGTAACCGCAAAGGGCGGACTCGGCGGCATCGGCCTTCAAGGCGGCACTCGAAGTAACGACTGCTAACTGGCGTTTCCGACCGGCGAGCCAAGGCATTACCAAGGCGGCAACCACTAAGACTCCGATTCCAAGCAGACTAGGCTTTGCCTCGCGATAACCGAGAAAATTCAATACCGAAGCAAACACCACAAACGCTGCCAGAGCGAATAGCAAGGCTCCCGCGATGCGAGCCGCTCGTGTCTCGTTGAGGGTGTAACGGAAGCGCCAGAAGACAACCGCCGCCGAAAGCAGCTCGATCAAGCTGTCCCCACCAAAAGCGAATAGTGCTGGACTGTGCGAACTCCAGGCAGTGCCAAGTGATATCACAGCCTCCACAGTCATCCAGACGAGGGTAAACATTTGAAGTTGGAGGACCTGTCGAGAGAGATGGGGCACCGTGGATGATGTCGTTGCTGTCATGGGTGTGCTGTCGTTCATTCTACTCTGTCGCTGCAGCCGAGCGAGTTCGCAAGATCGCTAGGCATTTGAGCAGCCTCTTAAGTGTGCCAACTTTTGTGCCCACCCTGCATACATTTGGGGGCATCCGCACACAGCTAGGTACATGCTGCGACCACCACTAAGTTGTTTTGTTTCAGTAGAAACACTGAAAGCAAGAGGGTTGTTTTGAGTGGTCCGCCTGCCTTGGGCGCAAGAGGTCGACGCTCAACGTTGAAGTTAACTGCGGCATTACGTGATGATAACTAGCGACTGCAGTGTTTCTGGCTTTTCCTTACCTTGCACAATCGGTGGGCTGCCCCGGGCGTTGGATGCAGTAATGTAATGGACTCACGCGGGAGAGCGTCAATTCCCGTCCTAAGAGTGCGGCCCGATCGTTGATGACTCGGAATTTGCACACCAGCGGCCTTGCTCGGTATCCAGCCTGGTTTATACGGCACTGTCTCGCGCTTTGTGTGCCCGAGACACAACTTCCACGAGCTTTTTCGCGACCGTGGAAATTTCCACATATCTACCGGCGCGCAAGGCCTTCAAGTCGACAAGTTCCGAGCCCATTCCCAATGCAAAACTTCCAGCGGCAAAGTAATCAGCTGCATTCATGAGACTGATTCCGCCGGTGGGGATAAAGTCAGCCTGGGGGAATGGTGCCTTGAGCGCCTTAATATACTTCGGGCCACCTAAATTATCGCAAGGGAAAATCTTGATGAGCCGCGCGCCTTCGCCCAACGCGAAAATCACTTCAGTCGGTGTCATGGCTCCTGGAATAGCGAGTTTCCTTTGGGTGAGAGCTAGTTTAAGGACCGGCAGACACAATCCAGGACTAACCAGAAATTCTGCCCCGGCATCAAGGCATTCAGCAGCTTGTTCATAATTCAAAACTGTACCGGCGCCCACAAGGATTTTCTCCCCGTAGTCGCGAACGACATCGCGAATCACCGACGGTGCTTTTGGAATCGTCATCGTAATTTCGACAACGGAGATTCCCCCGGCGTAAATCGCTCTCACTGCCTGTTGCGCTTCATCGTTATTGGCAGCGCGTACCACCGCCACGATTCCAACTTTGTTTATGCGATTCCACGATTCCTCAATATTCATGTTGTACACGCATTGAACCCAACGCGGATCTCATCTTTGAATTCGCGCCGTGTCGCCTTTCATAACCTGCAGAACTTCGCTTAACGTCGCCATACTCGTGTCTCCCGGAGTGCTCATTGCCAAGGCCCCATGGGCAGCTCCGCAGTCCACAGCCCACTGCGTATCGCGGCCGGTGAGTAATCCATAGACAAAGCCGGACACAAACGCATCTCCCCCTCCGACCCGGTCATAAATCTCTAGATTCTCACGCATCGGGGCTTCATAGAATTCGCCGGCACAACATGCAATTGCGCCCCAATCATTGCATGTAGCGGTCCGGGCCTGACGCAACGTAGTGGCGACCATTGAAAGTCCGGGAAACGCCTCAATTACTTCTTGCATCATCGCCTTGAAATTAATTTTGTTCAGATGCGAATGCTCATCGTCAGCTCCAACGACGGGGAAGCCCAAGGCGGCCGTAAAATCCTCCTCGTTGCCGAACATTACGTCTATTAGAGGAGCCAATAGGCGATTTACTTCCTGCGCTTTTGCTTTCCCACCGATCGAGTTCCAAAGTGAAGGTCGAAAATTCAGATCATATGAAATAATCGTCCCGGCGTGCTTGGCGACCTCCATCGCTTCTTTGGCCACATAAGGCGTCGTTTCGGAAAGGGCGGAAAAAATCCCGCCGGTATGGAACCAGCGTGCGCCTTCCTTAAGAAATATTTTCTCCCAGTCGATGTCTCCAATCCTAAGTTGAGATGCTGCCGTGTGGCCACGATCGGAACAACCCAAGGCCGCCCGCACACCGAAGCCCCGCTCAGTAAAATTCAGGCCGTTCCGAGTGCTTCGACCGACACCATCGTATTCCACCCATCGCACGTGATCTTGGTCTACACCACCCTGAAACATCAAGTCTTGTACCAATCTGCCGATTGGATTGTCCACTAGCGCAGTGACAATCGCCGCATCCATACCAAAACAGCGCTTTAATCCACGCGAAACGTTGTATTCGCCCCCACCTTCCCAGGCGCGAAATTGCCGTGTGGTGGCTATACGGCCGTCGGCTGGATCAAGGCGCAGCATCACCTCCCCGAGGCTCACTGCATCCCACCGACATTTCTCTTTAGCTTTGATCTTCATGTGATAGCCGCGCTACGAGGTCAATCGCTGGCTGACAGCCAGGCTTCGATTGGGATCAACTGTGATCCAGGCCGACGCACCGGGACGGCCAGAATCGCCGCAAACATGGAATGAAGTAGCCCATCCATAGCGGATTGTTTGACGAGGCGCTGACGGCCCGGGTGCTCACAAGCGATCGCGCCTGATAAACATAATGTTAAACAATGTGATGAACGAATAAGCCTTAGTTGAATTTTGGGCATACCTTTGGGCATACCAACGTAAACGCAATCTCCGCAATCGGCGGCCAGTTCTAACTCATGGCCACCCGGTTAAGAAAATAACATGGTGACTTCATGAATCAAAGGCGCAAGAAGGATTTCCCCGATGCCGAACGTCTGGGATCGAATCGATGAATCTCCAACCGATATGATGAGAGCGATTTTTCGACCCTGGATGTGGCGCAAGGAATGGGATTACGAGCAATAAAAAGAGTTTGATCTGCACGCGGGACAGCCCGGAACAGGCGTTGGTGTGCAGTAGAACACCGAGAAATCGATTGGGCAGCCCGCGCCCTTCGCGGGGAGTTCGAACTCGCAATCATGATCGAGGTTGTGGACCGAAGAGATGCATGGATCGGACTGAGTTCCGGACCTGAAAACTGATTGCGAGCGAGCCTTGGTTGGATCGGCACAATTGCATCGAGAGCGAAATGGCGCTCTTTTCCGAGTGCATGCTGAAGTATGCTCGAAACTGTTCGACACCGCCGACATTGTCAGAGACGCGATCTAAACGTGAATCGTTGGTGCGGTAGCTTCACGTAGCGGCTCTTCCCGCTCGATGCGCCTTTTGCGCTAAACTAAGATCAGAGAAAACCCGGGAGAAGCTTTTCCGCCACCACGATGGCCGCCCCCACGGCGCCCGCTTCTCCGCCCAGCCGTGAAACGATCACCTTCAAATTTCCCACCGAGCGGCGGAAAGTGCGGCCACGGAAGGAATGGAACAGCGGCTTCAAGATAAAATTCTTGGCGACTCGCGGGACTTCTCCGCCCAGAATAATGGCTTCGGGATTTAGCAGGTTGACGATCGTGGCCACGCCGGTGCCCAGATGCAAGCCGGCTTCCCAGAGTACCGTGTTGGCAAACTGATCGCCCACTTTGGCGGCGTTCACGACAGCCTCAATTGAAATTCTGTCGGGATGCTTTTCTAGAAGCGGCGCGAGGCTCGAGTGCACTCCCTGCTGCAACCCGCTCTTGATTCGGTTAATGATGGCCCAGCCGGAGGCGTATACCTCCAGGCAGCCGCGGTTTCCGCAAGAGCAGAGGTCCCCACGCTCGTCAATCGTGGTATGTCCGAGTTCGCCAGCCATGTCGCCCGCGCCAAGATACAAGCGGTTGTTGATATAAATGGCCGCCCCGATTCCCATCGAGACCACGACATAGACGAAATTCTTGCGCCCTTTCGCGTCCCCGAATTTCTCTTCTGCCAACGCCATGGTACGCACGCTGTCTTCCAGCACAACCGGAACGCCGTATTTAGCTTGAACTCGCCGCTGAAGAGGAACGTTGTTCCAGCCCGGAACCTTTGGCCAGAACAGCACCGTCCCGGAATTGCGCTCGATAACTCCCGACATCGCAATTCCTATCCCCTTCACTAAACTGTCGCTCTTGAGAGCAATGCCGAGTTCTTGATCAATCTGATCGAAGACGCGATCCTCGCCTTGGGAGATTTCTGTCCGTACTTTCTTCAGAGACAGAACTTTCCCCAAGAAGTCGGTCACGACAATGCGGGTATTCGCGCGGCCGATACGGATTCCCACCAGATGACACAGGTCGGGAACGACGTGCAACAACACCCGGCGCCGGCCGGCTATCGACGGAGAGCGTCCGCCTTCCTCGACCAGACCCCGCCGCCGCAGGTCGGCAACTAACGTGCTGATGTAACTCGGGGCAAACCCGGTTTTCTGCGCCAGCCCTGTCCGCGAGGCTTGGCCTTGCTCATAAATCGTTACCAGAACTCCCAGTAGGTCGTCTCTATTCATTCAGTCTCTGTTTGGTGTTTCGACTCCGAGCAACCGCGACAGTATAAGCTAATCGAGCTCGCGGTGCCATTTCCGTTTAATTTCCTGGAGCAGGATTGCTCCGACTGAATGCTATGTAACGTGACATTATTTCGCGATAGAGCAAACACGATTGACATAACAACTTGCAGCATTATATAAACTGGCGTGTTCACTGGCCGCAGATTGTACGATCTGGGTTATTCGGAGGCACACCAGGCGATTCGTCTTTAAGAAGCTGCAAGCAAATCATTCAATCTGAGGATCATAGGTCCTCATCTCAGCTGTTATCGAACGGGCGACCGGCGTTGTAGGGCTTTTGAATCTTGCAATTTCCGGCGTCGCTCGCCTTGTAGGCCATTCAACTTGAGGGGTTTACAGGGGCCGTCTGGAGCAGTTCCCGATATTTCTATGATAGAAAGGGCGAACACGATGAGACCGGCGAAGGGTTCGTCGCCAGACATATTCCTTGGACGTTCCCAGGTACTCGATCAATGTCTAGGTCAGCCGAGGGACCTAGGACGCCTCCAAAAGGCACTGGGCACCCTCGGCTTTTTTCTTTGCCTGACCCTGTCCGGGGGAGTTCGGCTCTGCGCGCAATCGCCCGCCGGAGTTCCGGTCTACCTCGATCCGAAGCAGCCCATCGAGCGCCGCGTGAGCGATTTGATGAGCCGTATGACGTTGAAGGAGAAAATCGGCCAGCTCAATCTGCCATGCGTGTACGTGGACGAACTCGGTAAAACCATTCCTGAAAAGGTTGAAGGCGCCAAACGATTTGCGGTCGGAACTCAGACCGACGAGATAGGCCCAGGATCTGGTTTCTTTACGCTGACCGATACGATGTCGAATAAAAACGTCATCCAAGAAGCCGAATATTTTAATGAGCTTCAGAAAATTGCCCTCACTCAAACGCGATTGAAGATCCCGCTTCTCGAGGTCGAGGAAGGCACTCATGGCGCGATGTTCCCGGGTGCCACAGTCTTTCCCGAAGGCCTGGCTATTGGCAGCACGTTTGACATGCCGCTCGTGCAATCAATCTATGCCGCCGCCGCCCGGGAGGCCCGAGCGGTTGGGATCCACGTCTTATCTACCCTGGTGCTTGAGCTTGATCGTGACCCTAGGATGGGGCGAAACGAGGAAGCTTATACCGAAGATCCTTACCTTTACTCTCGCATTGCCGAAAATATCGTCCGCGGCGCGCAAGGATCGAATATTGCCGCGCCTGATAAAGTCATCGCCTTGATGACCGATTTCCCGACTCAGAGCGAGCCTGTCAGCGGGCTGGAGCGCGGCGCCATTGAATTATCGGAACGTAGCCTCCGCGAAAACTTCTTGCTTCCTTGGAGTGCGGCGTTTAAAGCGGGTGCCTTAGGCGTCATGGCGGGATACCCGGAGATCGATGATGTGCCGGAGCACGCTTCTGAAAAGTGGAATACCGAAATCCTGCGGCAGGAACTGGGTTTTAAAGGTATCGTGGTGAGCGAAGGCAATGGCTTCGGATCGCTGATTTATGAGGGCATTGTTCCCACTCAGAAGGAAGCCGGAGCACTGTCTTTGCGCGCCGGAGTTGATGTCAACATTACCTATGAGCCTGCTTACATGGGTCCCTTGATTGAAAACATTAATGAAGGAAAGGTCCCCATGGCGTTTGTGGACCGGGCGGTTCGGCGGGTGCTGGAACAGAAGTTTCGGCTGGGACTGTTCGAGCAATCCTATACGGATCCGGCGCGGGCCGAACAAGTAGTGCGCTCGCAAGAACATCAGCAACTGGCGTTGAGGGCTGCACGCGAGAGCATCGTTCTGCTAAAGAACGAAAACCACCTGCTGCCGCTCAAGAAGGATTTGCAGTCGATTGCAGTAATCGGTCCTAACGCGGACAGCGTCTCAAACCTGCTCGGCGATTACTCGCCTCAGGTCGTTCCTCAGTCCGTGGGCACCATTCTGAATGCGATCAAGGCGAAGATGTCGCCAACTGCGCGCGTCGTTTACGCCAAGGGATGCGCCGTAAACGATGATGACAAGAGCGGCTTCCCGGCAGCTTTGCAGGCAGCCAAAAACGCCGACGTGGCGATTGTCGTAGTGGGCGAACAGCAGAGGACGGAGGGTAAAGAGAATTCGGAGCCTACGGATGGCGAGGGACACGACGTCGCGAGCCTGGACCTGACCGGAGTGCAGGAAGACCTAGTCCATGCTATTCAGGCTACGGGCACGCCTTTGGTTCTGGTGTTGATTAATGGCAGGCCGCTTTCCATACGCTGGGAAGCGGACCATGTTCCAGCCATCGTGGAAGCTTGGGAGCCTGGTGAGGCAGGAGGCGAGGCGGTCGCCGACGTGCTCTTTGGCGACATTAACCCCAGCGGCCGTTTGGCTATCACGATTCCCCGCAGCGCAGGGCAGTTACCGGCCTATTACAACTACAAGCCTTCGAAGGCTTATTGGATCGATAATGCCTCGACTCATCACGGGGGTTACGTCGACATGCCCGGCACGCCACTCTACCCTTTCGGTTATGGGTTGAGCTACACACAGTTTCAATATAGCAACCTTCGTATTCAGCCAGCGCAGGTTCCGACGCAAGGCGAGACTCAGGTAAGTGTTGACGTTGAGAATACCGGAAAGATCGCCGGGGTCGAAACGGTTCAGCTTTACCTCCATGAACTTTACGCTCCGGTGTCGACTCCCGTGAAGCAACTCCGCGGCTTTGAGCTGGTGGAACTCGAACCCGGCAAGAAGAGATCCGTAACGTTCGTGCTGGGACCCGAGGAGTTTCAGTTGCTTGGTCGCGATATGCATTGGGCGGTCGTGCCCGGGACATTCGACATCATGATCGGGAAATCTTCAGCAGATATCGCATTGAAAGGAACCCTTGAAGTGAGGGGATTCAAGCCTTCGGCAGGAGAGTGAGCAGTTTGAACCGAATATCCAGCAATTCTCAAAGGAAAAAGCGCGGAAGGAGCAAAGTAACCGTGGCCGAACGATCCTGCTTTACTCGCAATCAACTCGCAGTTGTTGCGGTTTTGCTGACGCTGGTCTCCTGCCTGCGAGCGAGCGCGGCAGACATGAAGGCTGGCGTGGCCAAAGTGGATATCACTCCGCCGCTGGGCATCCAGATGTGGGGCTACTTCGATCGTTTGAAGGGTGCCGAGGGTACGCTCGATCCGCTTTATGCGCGTGTCCTGGTCCTCGAAGTGGGTGACAAGCGCCTGGCCTACGTCGACCTCGACTTGGGGCGGACATTCGGCCCGGCATCCCTGGAGCGCCTGCGCCAGGCGGCCAAACGTACAAGCGGCATCAACTATTTGATCGTGCAAGCCATACACACACATGCTGGACCGGTCATCATGGACGATTATCCGTCCGGAACTCCGGGCTGGGAAACCGCGGACCTCGGCAAGATCGATCAAGCCATCCATGAAGCTCAGCAACATGTCGTGCCGGTCCGCATGGGAGTCGGTTATGGGGAGGCCTCCATCGGGTACAACCGCCGGCGGGTTAATCCCGATGGCACGGTCACGATGATATGGGAGAACCCGACGAGAGTTCCTACATGGCCGGTGGACCCAATCGTCGCAGTGCTGCGTATCGACCAGATTGACGGCCAGCCGCTGGCCATCCTGGTGAACTATTCCGCTCATCCCGTAACTTTCGGCCCGGATAATCTGCGATATTCAGCCGATTTCCCTGGCGTGATGTGCAAGGTTGTCGAGCAGGCCTTTGACGGGAAGCCGCTGGCTTTCTTTGTCCAGGGCGCACCCGGTGATATTAACGTGTACGACGCCACAACGCCCGTCACGCAGGACGCCGTCGGAAGACGTGACTGGTCGGGCGAAACACTGGGCAAAGCCGCAGCAGATGCGGCAAAGCAAATCCAGACCCGCGCGGACGCGGATTCCAGCATCGATTTTGCTGAAAATTCCCTCCCTTTCAATCTGCGATGGGATCCCGAAAAATTCCGCCAGGCGATCGTGCGGGGAATCAGCCCGCTAGCTTTTCAACTCTACTCGCCTCCCATCCAGCAAACGATGCACTTGCCGGTGATTACGGCATTGATTGATCGGAAAATCGCGATAATGGGAATGCCGGGGGAACCTTTCCTGCAGTTTCAGACCGACTGGCGCGTCCGGTGCCCTGTGCATGACTGTTTCTTCCTCGGATACGCGAACGGATACTACGGATATTTTCCCACAATCCCGGCCGCCACAGAAGGCGGTTATGGCGCTACGAATGCGACCACCTGGGTTGAAACCGGCGCCGGCGAACAAATGGAGGGTCGCGCCTTGATCGAAATCTACAGAATGCTGGGCCGCTTGCAGGACGCACCCAGGGCAGACTGGATAAGCGTGAATTAAATCAGATCCATCGCAACGGTTTCGCTCTTGCAGAGAAGTTCAAAAAGCCAGTGAGCGGTTAAGTCCTGCAAAGGGATAATGGTGTGAGAACAATAACAATAATTAAAGACGAAAAACCGTCGACCGAAGACGGAAGCTAGCGAAACCACTTAAAATGCCTGGCTTTATGGAACCTGGGCAGCGGCGTGAGAACCCTAAATTAACCTAGTTTGAGATCTGCAGCTTTTCCGAGCGATTACTTCTTTAATGTCTTAAATTAAGGAAAATTCCTTTTATGCTACGGCTGATACTTCCTAGGTGAATTAATGTTCTTGACAGTGAAACTGGAAGGTGTGTATATCTTTTCATTGGAGGCGAGGTGCTGGGCGTAAGCCGGGCGGATCTCCCGGAGAGCGTGTTGTGGCATGCGGGGATGACCCGCAGGTGTTTCTCAGCCTGTTTCCAAGAGTTTGGGACCCCAAGGATGTTGGTGAGCGAGACCGCAATGGAAAGCCGGGCTTCCTGTTTTCCGAGTATGTGTTGATCCTGCTTAGATCAACCACACATACACCAAGGAGTTCCCATGCAAGACGAAGAAAAAACGGCGGTTCAAGATGCCAGAGCCACCGAGAATCGGTTGGCGATCGACGGAGGAAATCCAGTTCGAACGGAGCCTTTGCCTCTTGAATTCCCAGGCGTTCACCACATGGGCGAGGAAGAATTCGAAGCGGTCAATCGGGTGGTGCGAAGCCGGTCGTTGTTTCGGTATTACGGCGTCGAGCTGCAGAAGGAAGTTGAGAATTTCGAATCCGAGTTTGCGAAGTTTCTCGGAGTGTCCCATGCCGTCGCGGTGAGTAGCGGTACCGGCGCCTTGAATGTCGCGCTTTCGGCACTGGGCGTGGGACCGGGGCAGGAAGTGATTGTCCCGGCCTATATGTGGGTTTCGGTGGCTGCGGCAGTCGTCAACCATGGAGCCATTCCGGTGCTGGCGGATATTGACGACACATTCTGCCTCAACCCAAAATCTGTTGAAGAGCGGATCAGCAAAAAGACGACCGGGATTGTCGTAGTACACATGAGTGGCGCTCCCGCGGATGTGAAAGCTATCCAGGAGGTGGCGCGCCGCCGGAAATTATTTTTGCTGGAAGATTGCGCCCAATGTGTTGGCGGCAGCGTTCAAGGCCAGCGCGTTGGAACTTTCGGCGACATCGCCACCTTCAGCTTTCAAATGAATAAGAACATGACCTCGGGTGAGGGCGGCAGCGTGGTTACCAATGACCTGCGGCTTTACCATCGGGCTTTTGCCTGCCATGACTTGGGCTACGCCCGGGATGAGCAGGGCCGCCTGAACCTCAGCGATCCCGATTTGTGCTTGTGGGGCGAAGGCTGCCGGCTCGATGAGCTTCGCGGCGCAGTACTGCGGGTGCAATTAAAGAAGCTCCCTCAGATTATCGCATGCATGCATCGGAGCAAGTACCGGATTCGAAAAACTTTGGAAGATTTTCCGCAGATCCAGTTGCGAAAAATCGTGGATCCCGAAGGGGACACGAGCTCTTTCCTGATTACCACCTATGCGGATTCAGAAACTGCGAAGCATGTGAATAAGGCCTTGCGGGCGGAGGGGATT
>CAXMLS010000891.1:0-2322 GCA_964194235.1 uncultured bacterium
GCGGCGGCTTTTTCCTGCGAGCGGCAGGCGAAAAGGTCCTGAGCCTTTCGATCGATCTGATATTTCTCCGCGACATTTTCCGCCGTTTCCGGCATGGAGGTCGTTCCATATTTACTCGCCATCTCCGGATTAATGAACCGCCATCCGATTGTCGTATCGTGTATCTCCGCATTCCGTGAAAATGCCGTCAGCGCTTTAGGCATTACTAGTGGCGCGCGGCTCATGCTCTCTACACCTCCGGCAATTGCCAGCGAAATTTCGCCAGCCGCAATCGCCCGAGCAGCGACGGAAACCGCCTCCATTCCCGATCCGCACAATCGATTTACAGTTGCTCCAGGCGTGGTAAAAGGAAGTCCCGCAAGTAACAGCGCCATCCGTGCGACGTTGCGATTGTCTTCACCGGCTTGGTTTACGCAGCCCAAAATGACTTCATCGATGCTTTCCCAATCACTTTTTTCGAACTTTCGCCGCAGGGCCGACAAGGGAATCGCAGCCAGATCGTCTGCACGCACGTGCGAGAGCGCCCCGGCATAGCGGCCAATCGGGGTACGCACGCCTTCGCAAATAAATGCTTCCGTCATTTAGTTATCCGTACTGGCATGACTATTCTACAGTCGATTGAATTTGTATTGGAGTAAATGGAACGTTCCAGGCACTCGCTGGAATTCAATTTGGCAAGGCGAGCTTGCGCAGCATAGTTTGCAGTCGCGGATTCGTCCGTAGAGCATCAAAATCTGGATCGACTTTCAGGAAAATGATGGCATTGGAGCGATCGTCGTAGGCCTTCTCCAGCCAATCCATGGCTCTCTCGTTTTCCCCCAGTCCGAGATAAATGATCGACACATAAAAAGGTGAGACGTATACCTTTTTTGATAATTCAATCAGCTCATTCAAAATCCGACTCGCCTCGGCTTTGTTGCCGGCAACTCCGTACGCATGCCCGAGGAATCCCAGCATGGGGGGGCTGTCATGCGATAGGCTGACCGCTTTCTGAAGTTCGGCTATCGCCTGCGGATATGATTTCTTTTGTTCGTACGCCTGACCCAGAACCCCGTGGGCTAGCGCAAAATTTCCATCCATATCCAAAGTGTTGTGAAGTTGCTCGATGGCCCGGTCATATTGCCGGGCCATATAAAATCTCCAACCCAAGCTGAAATTCATGCTGATCGAAAGCGGCTCAAGTTCGCGGGCTCGATTCATTTGCGCCAGGCTCTCCTGGCTGCGTCCCATGGCGATGAGATAAAGCGAATACCGTTGGTATGCCGTCGCGTAGCTGGGATTAAGTTCAATCGCGCGTTGGAAGCCGCTGGCCGCGCCTGGCCAGTCCCAATCGTAGTTGAATCGCACCGTTGCTAACGACGTTTGTGCTTCCGCTAAATTGCTGTCCAACTCCATCGCTTTCAAAGCGGCTGTCTTCGAACTACTTGCTACGTCTTTGGACGGAACCGTCCCGACGATCGCAGATCCGATGATGCTGTAACAATCCGCCAGTCCGGCATATGCCAGCGCATAGCCCGGATCCTTCTGAGTGGCCGATTGAAAATATTCGATCGCCTTGGTAAGCCCCTGTTCTGACCTCTTATTCCAGTAATATCGTCCTTTTAAATAGTCCTCGTAGCTCTCCGTGCTCACCGGGCGCGTAGTCGCCAGCCGCTTCTCTTCTTCGGGGGTGAGCTTGATTCGTATCTCGTTCACAATGGCCGTGGCTACATGACCCTGAAGTGCAAGAATGTCGCCTAATTCGCTTTCGTAAGTTTCCGCCCACAAGTGCCGGTCCGTAGCCACCTGAATCAGTTCCGCGGTTATCCGCACGCGATTTCCTGATCGTAAAACGGTGCCTTCCACGACAGCATCCACCTTCAAATCGCGCGCAATTTCCGACAACGTTTTGTGCGTCCCTTTATATTCCATGGCAGATGTGCGCGAGATTACGCGTAACGCGCGGATCTTTGCCAAATGAGCGATCAATTCATCCGTCATGCCATCGGCGAAGTACTCCTGGTCCTTGTCTCCCGAGAGATTTTCCAGTGGAAGTACCACGATTGATTTAAGTTCGGTCGGCGCCACCCTGGCGGCTGCGGTGTTCTGGATCGACCGAATCGTAATCCCTGCTATCAGTGCAACTCCGGCAAAGACAATCCCGCCGAGCATCAACTTTTGACGAAGACCGACTTTTTTCTCGCGAGTGTTGGCGATGTCCGCGGCAAGGGTGGTGTGTCCATAATGCGACGGCAATATATTCAAATCAG
The DNA here is from genome assembly GCA_964194235.1 of uncultured bacterium. Taxonomy (GTDB): domain Bacteria; phylum Acidobacteriota; class Terriglobia; order Acidiferrales; family UBA7541; genus Acidiferrum. The sequence goes on from CAXMLS010000891.1 coordinate 2,250, forward strand.
GCGCGCTGAGAGCTGCCGTCTGGGATTTCTCAAGCGCAGGGTCCCGAAGCTCGGCCACTTCCGCAATAAACCG
>CAXMLS010000892.1:0-2472 GCA_964194235.1 uncultured bacterium
GATGTGTATAAGAGACAGGTCGTAAGGTTACGAAGTGAACACGAAGATCTTCAGAAGATATTAAGTGCGGATCCTACTGTACGTAAGGAGTGATGAGCGACTTCCACAAATTATATCCGTCCCTGTTCATGTGTAATCTGTCCGGACCAAATAAGTCGCCGCGCGGATTTCCATCTTTGTCGAGCATCGCGGTGAACACATCGATATAGATCAGGCTCTTGTCGCGAGAATCGTAAGCTTTGATCATCTTGTTGGCCTTTTTCATCATCGGTATCAACGACGCACGCGAAGGGCTCGGCTTGATGGAAATAAACGCAATTTTAGTTTCTGGCAGCACACGATGAACCTGGTTGACGAACGCCACATAATCGTCGAAGACTTGCTGCGGTGTCCGGTTATCCGCCAAATCATTGTCTCCCGCGTAAAAGACAATCATTCTCGGCTGGTACGGAACCACGATGCGATCAACGTAAAAAGTGGAGTCGGCAATCTCGGATCCGCCAAATCCACGATTGATAACGTTTACGCCTGGAAAATCTTCCGCCAGGCTCTTCCAAAATGCGATGGACGAACTGCCAATGAAAAGGACCGCGCCCTTAGCTGGCGGGTTCTGCCGGTCCGATGCTTCAAACTGCGCAATTTCGCTCTCCCACTTGTTGGCGATAGCGGTCTGCGCGTAAATGGCGGCCGGCCACACCGCAGCCAGCAAAATCGTTAATAGCCATGTTCGTCTGTTCCTGTTCATGGGCTACAAGTTAACAAACAACGGTCCATGTCGCTCGTTAATTGTTGGCGGGGCGAACGAGGCAAAAAATAAATTGGTTTTCCAGCCATCGATTGCGATTGTTAGTCACATCGCCAAACATGGAGCGGGTTAGCCGGTAAATGCCGTCGTGAGAAAAAAAGCGTCCCATTCCCGGCAATGGCAAGCCGTAGCGAAATACTGCGGTCGCCTTTAATCCTTGTTTCTTCGCCGTATTGAGAACCTCTCCACCAGACAGTGTGTTTAACTTGTATTTCGGTGGGTGAAAAATCCAGGCGGCTTCGTTGCGCAGGCGATTGATTAAGCCCAGTATGTGGAAGCCATCTGTACACTCCAGTACCAACATCCCGCCAGGCTTAAGGACCGAAACAATTTTAGCAATCACTTCAGAGGGAGACGCCACGTGCGCCAGCACGCCCAGACAAATCACCAGGTCAAAATGTTTTTCAAATTGGACTTGCATAAAATCCTGATTCACGAATCTCACCCGGGACAGCAATTCGGCGGGCACCCGCGCGCGCGGAAACGACAGCATTTCCGTGGAGTTATCAAGCAGCGTTAGGTCTCAATTGGAAGTCAAAAGGGGAACTGACACAGATCCATCACCGCACCCGATGTCCAGTATGTTCGTGTATGCCTTTCCGTCGACAAGTGTACTGACGGTTTCCGCGCGCAGGCGAATATCCAGCTGCCGCTTATTCAGGTAGTTCTCGCGACGGTCGAAGACCGACCGGACCTGATCGACCCTGTCGGCTTGGGGTTTTTCGGCGCGCTTTGCACCGGCACTCGCCATCACAGGCATCTCCTCTTCCGCAGTACCGGCTGTCGCTGGTAAAGAGCCTCAACAACGATTCTGTACAAAATGCGAGTCAACGTAAATACCTAATGCATTTCTGAAGTATTAAAAATTTTTCTGGGATAAATCGGCGAAAGTACGTTTGCCCATCAGCAAACGCAAAAAAAGAATGGCGGGGACGACGACTTGCCCTGAACGAAGTGAAGGGTACTCGAACTCGCGACCTCTGCCCTGACAGTTAGAGGGTTACAAGTACTTTCAACGACATGGAAGATACCGTAGCATTACATTCTCATCATGGCCAGAGACGGCGAGGAGCCGTCCAAATTGTATGTCATGAATTGAGAGGAGCAGAACGTGTCTCAGATTGTTAATTTCTGGTCCGTCTTGGCGGTGCGTGACTTGCGGGTCTCGACACGCTACTACGTGGAGGTTTTGGGCTTCACCAAGAATCCAATCGATGCTGAGGGATGGAGCTTTCTGACACGCGACAAGTTCAGAGTGATGCTCGGCGAGTGCCATGACGAAAAGCCGGCTAGCGAACTGGGAAATCACTCATACTTCGCGTATTGGAACATTGACGGTATCGACGAGTTCTATCGAGAGATCGCGACCAGAGGGGCCCTCGTCACATCCCAACCGTCGAATAAACCCTGGGGTCTGAGAGAATTTACACTTCGCACGCCCGACGGCCACCGTATCACATGCGGCGAAACAATCACGCACCAAAACGAGGCAACGTGACGACAACTCCAGCAAAACAGCGTAGCGCTGACCAATCCACTTTGATGGGTAGTCGGCAAACTGAAACGCGAGCCACTAGTGAAATGTTTTGTGGAGGCAACGTTCACGAGCTTCCGGCATCAGCTGATGCCAGAACCCGATTGTATGAGAACAAGAAAGAATGGCGGGG
>CAXMLS010000893.1:0-1554 GCA_964194235.1 uncultured bacterium
AGATGTGTATAAGAGACAGTTTCTATATACCGCGTTGATCGAGCAAGATGTTCGGCCTGGCAATATGATTCACCTTTAAATTAAATCGAGGGTGCTCATGACGACGATTACAAACACGAAAGAGGCCATGGTCGCCGCAAAGACGCGCATGGAGAAAGCAGTCGATGATTTTCGCAAGGACCTTGGCACATTGCGAACTGGCCGCGCCAATGCCTCACTGCTCGACAGCATCCGTGTGGATTATCACGGGTCGCCAATGCCGGTAAATCAACTTGGCGCGTTGACGATTCCCGAACCCAGCATGATCGTGATTTCCCCATGGGATCCCAGCGCAGTTGCGCTTATTGATAAAGCTATTCGCACCTCCGAGCTAGGGTTGAATCCCACGAATGACGGCAAAGTAGTGCGCGTGCCGATTCCAAGTCTTACTGAAGAGCGACGCAAGGATCTGGTGAAGCAATTACACAAAGTGCTGGAAAATCATCGCACCGCGTTACGCAATGTGCGTCGCGATCTTAAGGAAGCTATTGAAAAGCTCGAAAAAGACAAGAAGATCAGCGAGGACGAAAAGAAGCGCGGCCTGGATGAGCTGGAAAAAGTTTCTCATGCGGAAACAAAAAAGATGGAAGATTTGTCGGACGCCAAAGAGAAAGAGATTCTGCAGGTAAAGTAATTATTCGCGCTGATTAAGGCTTTGCAGGCGAAGCGGTCTTTTTGCCGTCCGCGCGGTCTTTCTCTTCTGTCGTCGCGGGTTTCTCCAACGTGAAATCCTGTGCTTCGTCGTTTTGCACCGCGTGCAGGAACGCTTTGTAATCCGCAATGCGCGAAGCGGGCACCTCCCTCAACAAAAATCGAATATGGCGCGAAGAGGTGATCGTCGGTTGCGCATTTGCTTGACCGCTTGTCGACGTAGACGTGGTGGCAGGAGCAGCCGCATAACGTGAGGAAAATGTTGCGTAATCGCGCTCCACGGACGTTCCCGTAGGTGCGTGCGCAATCGTGCCCGGCGGCAACTCGAGAGTTGCGTGCGTTTTTACGTCGAGCGGCGTGCCTAATTCGATCGCCGAGACTGCTGCCCCTTTCTCCGTTTTAGTTGGTAGATCGGGGATGCCCACCTGAGGAAGCAGCGCGGGGATGCGCACCGGCTTTTTCGACCAATCCACAAACTTCGACACGGTGATCTCATAATTCACCGTGAACGGTTCGCGCGTCGCCGATGGATCCGATGCGCTGACGATGGATACCTTGCCGCGAAAACCGTCCGAGATGGAAAGAAGCTGCGCCAAATCCTTCCATTTATCTTTGGGCGTTTGATGAAAAGCGACGCGCAGCAGTAATTCGTTATCGCCGCGCAGGGTGTAGTGAACTTTTGCGCTTAGTTTTCCGTCAGCGGAGAGGATCGCATTGACGTTAACCTCCTGCGTTGCCGCAAATGGCAGATCCACAGGAACTGTCAGCCACCGCGACAAGGTGGCGTTTTGTTTTTCGTCCGTCAGCAGAAGCAACGCCGGTTTTCCGCGCAGGTTAGACACGACCTGTCTCTTATACACATCT
>CAXMLS010000894.1:0-9109 GCA_964194235.1 uncultured bacterium
GATGTGTATAAGAGACAGGGTAAGGGTAGTGTCGGCAAATTGATGAATGACGACACGCTTTACAACAAACTGCGCGATACCAGTTCGAACCTGGCTGCGGCTTCGAGCAAGTTAAACGAGAACACCACTACTGCGGGTAAGCTGTTTTCCGATCCCAAGCTGTACGATAACCTGGCGGGCCTGACCGGTGATCTGCGTTTGCTGGTTGGTGAATTTCGCCAGAATCCCAGCAAATTTTTGCGCATAAAAGTCAGCGTGTTCTGATGTGCGGATTATTTTGAGGCCTACGGCCACGCTGTAATGCTTTTGTAACAATAAAATAATAATATCTGCTTCATTTCATAATGCTCGCGGAGCGGCAAATCATTCATGGAAAACCTGGAAGTTTTCGTAAAGCAGCGTAGTGAAGCCAGCAAATCAACGCTGCCGCAACCGGGGCGTCCGATTCCCAGTCGCGCTTATCCAGGCGCGCTGATCGTGGTAGAGGGTACGGACGGGTCGGGGAAAAGTACGCAACTTTATTTGCTGAAACGCTGGCTGGAGATTGGCGGTTACCGCCTGCATTTCACGGAATGGAATTCCTCTCCGCTGGTGAGGTCCGCGACACGGCGGGGAAAGCAGCGCCGGCTGTTGACGCCCACAACATTTTCTCTTTTGCACGCCGCTGATTTTGCGGACCGCTGCGAACGCCAGATCATGCCGCTGTTGCAAGGCGATTACCTGGTACTCGCCGATCGCTATATCTACACAGCTTTTGCCCGCGATGCCGCGCGAGGATGCCCGGCGCGGTGGCTACGCAATCTTTACCGCTTCGCTCCCATACCGGACATCACGTTTTATTTTCGCGCGCCTCTCGACGTGGCCGTGCATCGCATCCTCAGCGGCAGGCCGAAGCTGAAATACTACGAAGCGGGCATGGACCTCGGCATGTCTTACGATCGCGCGGAAAGTTTCCGGCTATTCCAGGCGCGCATTCTTGAGGAGTACGACAAGATGGTGGACAGCGACAATTTTGTGGTGCTGGACGGAACCCTTCCGGTAAATAAATTGCAAAAACAGATGCGCGACATCGTGGCGTCCAAAATCGATTTGAAACGTTTTGCTCCGCGAATCCAGGAACAGGAGTAAACGATGCCCGATCAGGATAAAGATAAGTCACACGCCAACATCGCCGCTTCGGAGCCTCTGCACCCCGCGACAATCACGCCTCCGGCTGCGCCCGCAAAGAGCCCCGCGGAAATGGAAGAAGAAGCTTCGCATTATTTCTTCGGCGAGCCTCTGGTTGGTTTTGATCCCGCGGAAATTACCGGCACTCTTGTCGTCCTCGAGGGCATGGACGGATCTGGCCGCTCGACGCAGATTACTTTGCTGCAGGAGTGGCTGGAGTCCGAGGGATTCGCGGTACAAACCAGCGGACTGCGGCGATCCAACCTCGTGGGCCGGGATATCGATCAGTTGCTCGCCAAAAACGCGGTGACCCGGTTGACGCTGGCGCTGATGTACGCGACGGACTTTTTCGACCAGGTGGAGCATCGCATTTTGCCCGCGCTGCGTTCTGGAACGGTGGTGCTCGCGGACCGTTTTATTTTTACGTTGATTGCGCGCGGCGTGGTGCGGGGAATTAATCGCGATTATATGAGCGGACTGTATGCTATGGCGTTGCGCCCGCACCTGACGTTCTGGCTGAACGTGCGGCCGGAAACCGCCTTTGGGCGCGAGTTCAAAAAAGCGCAGGCCATCAGCTACTGGGAAGCCGGCAGAGACATGTCGCTCTCGCACGATCTGTACTGGTCTTTTATCCGCTACCAGACCATGATCAAGCGCGAGTTTGAGGTCATGGCCAAGCGGCATAACTTTATTGAAATGGACGGCGAGGCCAGTGTCTCGCACGTCAACAAATTGCTGCGCCTGCGTATTGGCGAACAACTCGGCATTCGCGCCACCAAGTACACCCCATCGGCCGCGCTGGCGCATCTCTGGCGGTAATTTCTTGAATGTCTGAGCCGATCCACATCGCCGCGATTGACGCCGGCTCCAACGCCGTGCGCCTTTCCGTGGCGCGCGCCTATTCCGCCCTGGATATCGAACCGCTGCACGACGAACGCTACTCGCTGCGACTGGGCGAAGGTGTTTTCCTACGGCACCGCTTCAGTGAAAAAGTTTTCAAGAAGGGCGTGAAGGCATTTTGCCAGTTTAAAGAAAAGATGGATGAGTTCGGCGTGACCAATTATCGCGCCGTGGCAACCAGCGCTACCCGGGAAGCGCGCAACCGTGATGCGTTTCTGCAGCGTATCAAGCAGAAATCGGGCATCACTCTTGAAGTGATCAGCGCGGGCGAAGAATCGCGGTTGGGGCGCGAAGCGGTGCTCGCCGCGCTGGGTCCGGAGGTGCCGCCTCGCGGTATCATCGATCTTGGCGGAGGCAGTCTCGAGGTCAGCATTCTGCGAGAACGCCAGGTGGAGTACAGCGCGCATCTGCCGGTGGGTACCGTGCGCCTGATGACCACGTTGAATTTGCCGGGCACGATTCGCCCTTCGCAAGCGGAGCAGGTGCGGAAATATGTGCGCGCGCTGCTGGAATCGAAATTGCCATCGCGTCCCAATTTAGGGGAGCAGATTGCGGTGGCGCTGGGAGGCAATGCGGAAACACTGGCAGGACTTGCGCCGGGACCGCGCGAACACGGCCTGCCGATGCTGCAGCTTTCACTGTTGCGCGACAGGCTCCCCGATATTTTGAAACGCGATGTGCGGCAGCGAATGAAAACGTACGCGGTGCGGCGCGATCGCGCGGACGTGATGGGCATCGCGGCGATCACTTTTCTGACGCTCGGCCGCTACCTGAACGTGCGCTGCATGGCCGTTCCGGCGGTGGGCGTACGCGAAGGTATTCTGCAGGAAATTGCACGCGAGGCTTTTTCTCGCAAGGAACCGCACCGCTACAACGCGGCTGAGCGGCAGTTATTGGTGGGTACGAGGAGTTTCGCGCGCCGCCTCGAATATGATCAGGCGCACTCGGAGCACGTGCGCGAGCTGAGCATTCTGCTGTTTGATCGCTTGCAGGCGGTGCATCACCTGGTGGCGCACTCACGGGTGTTGCTCGAAGCGGGCGCGCTGCTGCACGACGTGGGGCACCGCGTAAGCCATCAAGGTCACCACAAACATGGAGAATATCTCGCGATGAATGGAGATATGCCCGGCCTCGAAGGTCGCGACCGCGCAATCGTTGCCACGCTGGTGCGCTATCACAATCGCAAGACGCAGCCGGCCAGCCACCACGTTGCATATTCCAGCTTAAGCAATGTGGACAAGCGCGTGGCGGGGCGGCTGGCATCGATCCTGCGCATCGCCGAAGCGCTGGACCATTCGCATCGCCAGCGCGTCACCAATATTCACGCGACATTTCAACGTGGGGCGGCCGCTTTGCAGATAAAGGCGCGGGGCGACGCCGCGGAAGATTTGCGCGATGCGCAACGCAGCGCGGAACTGTTCGAAAAAGAATTTCACGTGCGATTGTATTTCCGGCAAACCGGCGGATGAAATCGAACAGAAGTGGACGTACTTTTGCGTAAGCATTGAAAGCTGCGTGGTATCCACAGGAGAAAACATAAATGGAGTTGTACATTGTGCGCCACGGAATCGCTATCGATCGCGACGATCCAAAATGCCCGCCGGATCCGGAACGCTATTTGACCGAAGAAGGTATAGAACGAACCAAGCAGGTGGCCAAGGGCGTCGCCGCACTCAGCGTGGGCGCGGACCTGTTGCTGTCCAGTCCGTACGTACGTGCAATGCAGACCGCCGAACTTTTCGCTAGCGCGTTGGAATATTCGAAGCAGAAAATCCGCAAAACCGATTTGCTCTTGCCGGGCGCGGAGCCTTCCGCGCTCTTCCGCGAACTGGCCAAGGAAAAACAGGCGTCATCGGTATTTCTGTTCGGTCACGCGCCGCAGATTGACGAGCTGATTGCAGCGGCGCTGGGAAGCAAGCGCAGTATTTCGGCGCTGAAGAAAGCGGGCGTGGCGGCGATTGAATTGAAGCGGGTGTCACCGCCCAGCGCGGAATTGGTTTGGCTGGCTACGCCGAAGATGTTGCGCCGCGCGGTCAAATAACCGGTATGTCAGCGGACATTAATCGGAAGCAATTGCTACGCTTTGCAGCGTTTCCTGAACGGGAGTCGGCAACGCAATTACGTTTGATGGTTTAGCGGTGCCTCGTAGGAAAAGTGGCTTGCCTAGCGCAGTCTCCAGAAGGTGTTTCCCCGCGGCGAGTTTCGCCGCGATTTCAAGGCTGTTGGCGAGACCGGGAACCAGCAGAACCGTGGCTTCGGCGGAATTTTCGAGTTTCAACCCGGTCGCACCATCGACCCCGGATTTGTGCAGAACCCGCGCCAGCCGCAACACCCCAGCAAGCGCTCGAATATTTTCCTGTTGAGCGGCGTTTGGTTTGCTGAACGCGCTGTCGTCGTCCAATTTTGGCTCGGCGCCGCGATGAAAGCGAACGGTCCAGGCCAAAAGATCCCAATCCTCGGCGCTCCAACCCGGCGCCCGACGCATTTCCAGAAGGATTTTTCTCGACTCTTTGTGCGGATGCTTGGGCTTCTGCTCGTTCCCGAGAGCGTGAAGCAGGCCCGCGCCTTGTAATACGCGGCGCATGGCTGCATCGCCAAACACGCGCCCAGCTTTGGCGCGGCGTAAAAGGTCAAAAACCCTCAGCGCAATACGCGAGGTCCGTGCGGCGCGAGTTGGCCGCGTCTGTGACGCGCGAGCCGTAACTTGCAGTCGAGCCAGAGAGGCAGCTTCGAGTCGCTCGCCATGCGGCAACCCGTGTTTCCATTTATTCCAGATGCTGGCTTTTCCCAGGGTCAGATGCCGGTAGGTTTGTACGCGCGTGTTGCGTTCCCGCTCGACGGTCTGCTTCCAGAGTTTGCGCGCGCTTGTCGCGATGCCGGTCTGTGTTTTCACTTTTTCTCTCAGCACATCCAGGTCGTGAATGTCGCCGAGCAGATCCTGCAGGCGCTTCAGGTTTTCGCTCCACGCCGAGTGATGCAGCGGGAGAAGACTTTCCACGGTATAACGCAGCCGCTTCAGCCCGATGCGCAAGGCGTGCCAAGCCTTCGGTTTGCTGCTACGCATCGCAGCCGCATGCAAATCCTTGATTTCTTCGAAGCGTTCCCAAGCAAGGCACTCCGCCGCCAACCCTCCTACCGGTACGTAGCGGACGCGGTGGCCCAGGCGGCGCTCCAGGCGCTTCCAGGATTTTTCATCGAATTTGCCGGCGATGCGCAACACATCTTCGCGTAACTGCGGTTCCTCGGTCGCGAACACGTCGTGCAAATGGATCCGTACTTCGTCGCTTGGCGGAGCGAGCTTCTTTGCCCAATCGTCCATTACCTGTGCGTCGCGGAGCACGCCCAGTGTGCGAAAGAGCTTTTTGGCGGTTTTGCGCATCTCGAGCCACGATGGGTCGAGATCGATTTCCTCGAAAACTGTTGCGACGGAACGGCACCGGCGGATGGCCACGCGCAGATCATGAACGTGATCCGGATGGGGAGAGGAGCGCAGCTTGTCCAGCTCTTCGCGGACTCTCTGCATCGATTCGGCAAGACTACGAAGCTCTACGCGAGCACGGGAAGGTGAAGGTAGGGTGGCAACGCCAGGCATGAAGACCTCAAAGATGGGTGGGGTGGGCCCCTGCAAACGGACTTATAGGGTAGCCCTTCGGTGGAGCCTCGTCCAGTCGAGGGCCTGGGTCCACAGTCCAGGCATCATTCGCGCCAACATCCATCCCATTACCACCGTCATCCCGCCCGCGATTAGAAAAACGCGCGCAGGATTCGGGTGTCCTAGCCGGATCATCGCAAATTGCGCGACGGGCTGCAGAGCGACGCCGATGAAGGAGAGCAGGTTGGCAACAGCGATGGTGCGACCTTTTTCCGTGGGCGCAGGGCGGCGCTGGATCAGTGCGTTGACTGGCACTACGAAGAAGCCTCCCGAGAAACCCAGCAACGCTAGACAAACGAGCACGCTGGTAAAGCCCAGGCCCGGCACCGACAGAAGCACAGCCATCACGAAGATCCCCGCCATTCCCGGGAACACCATGCCTGTTTCGATTTTCTTGCCGGAAGCGAAGCCTGCCGCCAGGCTGCCGACTCCGATGCCCAGGCTCAGGCTGGCAAGCAGATAAGTGCTGCGCGTTTCGTCGAGGTAAAGAATGTCGGCGGCGTACAGCACGATATTCAGCAGGAGTAAAGATCCCAGGAACCAGAAAAAAGTGTTGGCGACGACCGCGGTGAGCAAAGCGCGGTCCTGCGACATATGACGAAGCTCGGAATAAAATTCTGACGGGAAATTCCAGTCGAATTTGCGCGTGGGATCCGCGGCCGGAACCTTGGCGATTGCGACGCTGATCAAAAGTCCGAGAAGGGCCAGCACTATGAAAGTGATGCCCGACCACATCTGCCTGCCTCGAAACGCATGTGCGAGGTATCCGCCTGCCAGCGCGCCGACGATGGCTGCCAAAAGCGTGCCGAGTTCAATGATGCCGTTTCCCCAACTCAATTTTGTTTCGGACAGCAACTCGGGAAGCAAGCCGTACTTTGTAGGTCCAAAAATCGCTCCCTGACTGCTCGCGAGGAATAACGCTGCGCTGGCCCAGTCAAGACGTCCGTGCGCCAAGGCCCAGGTAGCTAGAACCATGACGCACAACTCACCGATTTTTGTGCCGATAGTCACGCTGCGCTTGCTGAACCTGTCAGCCAGAAATCCGCCGGGAATGGAAAACAGCAAGAAGGGGACCGAGAATAAGAGTGGCACGATCAGTACAAACCACAAATCACGCTGCTCTTTCGACAAAGCCGCGTCGAGAACCAGAAAACTGACCAGCCATTTTAAAGTGTTGTCGCTGAACGCACTCTGAAATTGCGTAGCGATCAAGGCCCAGAAACCCGACAAACTCGATGCTTGCGGTAGGGGCTGAACTGGCGTGGAAGTATTCGGCGTTGATGTGCTCATGCCCGGCGGAGTCTAGCTTTGCCGGGCATGTGGGGGCAAGTCCGTAGATTAGTAGGCAGATACGGCAAAAAAGACCTGAGAAATCCGGGCTCTGGATTCGGGGAATTGCGATTTACACGGTATAATCGAGAGGAATGATCTACGTAGACAATGTTTCCATGCGCTTTGGTCCTCGAATCCTGTTCGAGGACGTAACTTGCTCGTTTCTGGACGGGCGCCGCTATGCCATTAGCGGTCCCAATGGCGCGGGCAAATCCACCCTGATGAAAATCCTTACCGGCGAGCTAGACCCGCCAAAGGGCTCAGTCACCCGGCCCAAGAAACTGGGAATTCTGCGCCAGGACCAGTTCGCGTTCGATCAGTTTCGCGTGCTCGATACCGTCATTATGGGCAACGCGCCTCTGTGGTCGGCTCTGGAAGAGCGCGACAAGCTTTATTCGAAGCCGCACGACGCGTTAACCGACGAAGATGGCATGCGCCTCGGCGAACTAGAAGGCATCGTAGGCGAAGAGGGGGGCTACACGGCGGAGGCTGACGCCGCGATTCTCCTTGACGGTCTGGGTGTGGAAGATGCGCTGCACCAGCGCCTCATGGGCGAATTGCAGGGCGGTCAAAAAGTTCGCGTGTTGCTGGCGCAGGCGCTGTTCGGCAACCCGCCAGCGCTGCTGCTTGACGAACCCACCAACAACCTCGACCTTGATTCCGTGCACTGGCTGCAGAATTATCTGCTTGAATACGAAGGCGTTTTGATCGTGATCTCGCACGACCGCCATTTCTTGAACAGCGTATGCACGCACACCGCCGACATCGATTACGAAACGGTGATCATGTACAACGGCGGCTATGACGACATGGTGGTGGCCAAGACGCAGATTCGCTCGCGCATTGAGACGGATAACGCCAACCGCGAAAAGAAAATTGCGCAACTGAATGATTTCATCGCGCGATTTTCCGCCGGCACCCGCTCGGCGCAGGCGACTTCCCGCAAGAAAGAAGTTGAGCGGCTGCAGACCACCGAGCTTGCGCGCTCCAACATCGCCCGCCCGTACATTCGCTTCGATATGAAGCGGGCCTCGGGCCGGCATCCGCTGGAAATTAAAAGCGTGACCAAATCGTACGACGACTTGAAGGTCATCAAGCCCTTCACCGCCAGCGTCACGCGCGGAGAAAAAATCGCGCTGACCGGGCGCAACGGCACCGGCAAGACCACTTTGTTGAGATCGCTGATCCGCAACGCCGGCGAATATATCGACGACGCCGAAAAGGAATTTCCCATCGATGGCGGCAGCGTCAAGTGGGGCCACGAAGTCACCGTGGGATATTTCGCCCAGGACCACCGTGACTCGGTGGTTACGAATTTAACCGCCATCGAATGGCTGTGGCAATTCGATCCGCAAGCTTCGCAGGAAGAATTGCGCGGTTTGCTGGGACAGATGCTGTTCAGCGGCGAAGATGCGTTGAAGCCGACGAAAGCGCTATCCGGTGGGGAAGTCGCGCGGATGATTTTCTGCCGCCTGATGCTGCAAAAGCCTAATTTCCTGGTTCTTGACGAGCCCACCAACCATCTCGATCTTGAATCCATCAACGCGCTGAATATCGCGTTGCAGAAATATGACGGGACGGTTTTGCTGGTCACGCACGATGAAGATGTTCTCGATGAAGTGGCCACGCGCATCTGGCACTTTAAGGGCGGGAAGATAGAAGACTTCAAAGGCCCGTATTCGGAATATCTGGTCTACGCGCAGGAAAAAGCTTCGTAGCAGCTCCACGTCACGCTGTCGCATAAAAAACGCAGCCCGATCCTCCGCTCAGGGTGCCAGTTAGGCCTGAAGGGTATGAACCTTCCTTGGGTCTTGATTTGGTTACCCTTGGCTCCGCTCCGTTATCCGTGCGAGCCGCCCCCGGAAATCTCCCTGACGATGGATCCGACAAACGCCTTCGCATCGCCAAACAGCATCAGCGTTTTATCAAAGTAATAAAGCGGATTATCAATCCCCGCGAACCCCGCACTCATTCCACGCTTGATTACCGTCACCGTCCGCGCCTTATCCACATCCAGAATGGGCATGCCATAAATAGGACCTGTCTCTTATACACATC
>CAXMLS010000895.1:0-3362 GCA_964194235.1 uncultured bacterium
CCCGCCAGTGGAAAATATCGCCGAACGCATTCGCCAGGGCGCGTCGGAAGAAGGCGTGCTCACGTATCCCACGCAAGGCTGCGTAGACGGTGTGCGGGGCGACCATATTCTGCTGGCACCGCCGTTTATCTTGAGCGCCGAGGAATCCACGATCACCGCAAAGGCAATTCAAACCGCGCTTACGAAAGTGTTCCCAAGTCAACCAGGTTTCGCCTAATGATCCAGTCGATTATATTTTTTCAGCACATCGCGAAGACGGTCGTGCGGAAGTGCAATGACCTTGTGGTTCTCGATACCGGTCATGGTTTCGGCGGCAACCATGGCATTGATAATGGCTTCTTCCGTAGCTTGCACCGTAGCAGCTAAGACAGGCTCGATTTTATCGTTCGGCAACATTTTCAAATCCACGACGTGATCCCCGGCAGCAGCCCCTGGATTGGCAGTTGAAAACGCGATGAAAATGTCCCCTGAACCATTGCCAGAAATGCTACCGTCGCGCCCGAGCCCCAGCGTGACGCGCCGGGCCAAACGCTTCAATTGATGCGCAATCAGCGGTGCATCGGTGGCTACCAACACGATGATCGAGCCGCGATCAAGTTCACTGGAAGACGTGGAAGCATACGCGCGATCTTCCGAAATCTCCTTGCCCACGGGAACGCCGGCAATGCGCAGGTTCGCGCGTGTGCCGTAATTGCATTGCACCAGAACGCCGACGGTGTAACCGCCCTGCTTGACGTCCAGCTTGCGCGAAGAAGTTCCGATGCCGCCTTTGAATTCATTGCAAACCATCCCAGTGCCGCCGCCAACGCTGCCTTCCGCGACCGGTCCTGTGGCTGCGGAATCGATGGCGTGAAATGCGTCTTCCGGCTTCACATGAAAACCGTTGATGTCGTTTAGCCAGCCGTCCCACGTTTCCGCAACCACCGGCAACGACCACCAAAAGCCGGTGGGATCCGGCTTGCCGTGCGCCACGCGCCATTGAATTACGGCATCGCGAACTACCCCAACGCTGTGCGTGTTGGTGATCACCACCGGACCTTCTAGAAAGCCGGATTCCTCCACCCACGTCGTACCGGTCATTTCGCCGTTCCCATTCTCAGAGAACCAGCCGGCAAAAACCGGATTGCTCATGGAGTCTTTTCCGCGCGGTAAAACCGCGGTCACGCCGGTGCGAACCGGTCCTTTGCCGATCTGCAATTTTCCTTCGCCAGAGATGAGCGTGGTATGTCCGACCGTAACGCCGGTGACATCAGTGATCGCATTAAGCGCTCCGGGTGTGCCGTCAAAGGGAACGCCGAGATCGCGGGCGCGCGGCCTAGCTGTTGGTTTTTCCTGCGCGCGGATGCTGACGGCAAAAAATAAAATAGAAACAAAAAGCAGCGCATTCATTCTGGATCGATGGCACATATTTCGTATTCATCTCCGGGATCAAAAAGGGGCTACTGTGGAACGGTAAGCAAAGTTGAGCAAAATCTAAATCACCGGCACGGCCATTTTTCGCGGGGGGTTGAAAAATGGCAGCGTAACAATTTTAGCAGAGACGGTATGCCGCACGGCTTCGACGGTTATTTCCATATTCAGCGTGGTTCCCACTGCGGCATTGTCGCGGTTCACGCACGCGAGCGCGATCATTTTCTTAAGTGTTGGCGACCAGGTCGTCGACGTAGCCTTGCCGATGTTGCGCCCGCCGCGATATACGGGAACTGGCACGCGCGAAGCCATGCTGGGCACCTGCGGCGCCATGCCCGCTTTGTCGTACAGCGCTTCCACCTCGTTCCAGTTGATTTCCAAGCCTACCAGCGAGCGCGCCGCACCTTTCTTGGACTCACGTGCCAGCGCATCGCGGCCGACAAAATTCTCTTTCTTCAAGTCCACCAGCTTGCCGAGTCCAATTTCCGAGGGAGAAAATTTCTGCGCATCAATCAACGCTTTCTTGCTGGAGGTGTAGTCCACTTCAATCAAGATTAAGCCTGCTTCAATGCGTGCAATATCCAGCGCAATCATGCCTGCGGGATGAATGTCGAATGCCTTGCCTTTAGCGTGCAACGCGTCCCACACGGTTACCGCGTCTTTCCAAGGCATCCAGATTTCAAATCCCAGGTCGCCGGTATATCCCGTGCGCGAAATGTCCACCGGCACACCAGCGATTTGTCCATGCGTCACGCGAAAATATTTCAGATTGGTGATGTTGGCGTCGGCCACCGCATTCAGCAACCGCCCGGATGTGGGCCCCTGCAGCGCCAGCGCCGCCACTTGCTCGGTGATGTCTTCGACCTTGGCGTCGAGTCCCAGCGCGTTCTGCTGAAACCATCGCAAACTAGGGTCCGCTGCGGTCCAGCGATACTCGTTTTCTCCCAGGCGCGTAATTGTGCCGTCGTCGATTACCTTACCTTCCGTATCGCACCAGCAGCAGTAAATCACCTGATCGACTGCAACTTTATTAATATCCCGCGAAATCACGCGGTTCACGAGTTTGGTGGCGTCGCGTCCGGTGATTCTATATTTGAATAGCGGAGAAATGTCGATCAGCGCAGCGGAATTACGGATGGCGTTGTACTCGTGCTCGTGATGCATTTCGTAAACGCTTACGGTGTAGTAGCCGGACCATTCGCGGTAATTCATGCTCTCGCACAGCGCGAGAGTCCTTTCATGAAATGCGGTACCAACCGGCACAAAAACCTCCATCGCCCTTCACGGCACATTGCAAAAACTGCAAGACACCTTACGAAGGCCTTCAAAGTATAGGGGTGAATTCAGGGCGGTCGCAAGGCGCGTTAATTTGCGCCGGAACGTAATGTCTCGTCAATGAGTCACACTCAGGGTTTAATCTTTTCCAGGCGCTCGCGGAAATATTCCTTCCAGCTCTCCGGCAGCGCATCCACCATCAGGGCGCGCCGCGCTGTACGCACGTCGGCCTCGTTATATCGCTTGGCAACGTATAGTTGGGTAATTGCGGATACCGGAACGGCATTTGAGTCTCGTGAGATCGACTTCATTTCGTCACCGGCGGCGACTTTCCCCTCGCGAGCGACGGCCAGGTAAAAACCCATGCGTCCGCTCGCCAAGAAGCGCTTCACCATGTCGTCAGACTGAAATCGCAGTCCGAGTTTGTAGCAGGGGAGGCGCGGTTGCGTCACAATTACTTCCGCGGAGCCCACAGAAAACCGGTCGCCCAGATAAACCGAGCCCTCCAGCATGCCCTCTGTCGTGAAGTTTTCTCCGAAAACGCCCATTGGCAAATCGCGGCCAGGCAATTCTTTCTTCCAGTATTCGTAGTGTTCGAGCGGATAGCAGTACACGGCTTTGTATTCGCCGCCGTGGACGGTAAGGTCCGCCTGCCGATCACCATCCAGATCGAGTTT
>CAXMLS010000896.1:0-3733 GCA_964194235.1 uncultured bacterium
AGATGTGTATAAGAGACAGGGGTAGGCACTGGTGCATTTGAGCAGAGCAAGCTCTTTATTGCCGGCTTTCCGCAACGTCGAGACTGCTTCCTGAATTTCTTGCTGTGTGGCCATTCCGGTTGATAAGACAACCGGCTTACCAGTGGCTGCCACGCAGCGCAGCAGCATCAGGTCCACAAGTTCGAATGATGCGATTTTGTAGGCTGGAACATGCATCTGCTCCAAGTAAGCAACGGAAGAGAAATCGAATGGCGTAGAAAAAAATTCGAGCCGGAGGTCATTGGCGATTTGTTGCAATTTTGGGTGCCACTCCCAAGGCGTGCAGGCTTCGCCATAAAGTTGGTAGAGGTTTTTCCCCACCCAGATCGTGCCTTCACCAATGCGAAAGTATTCGTTGCTGCAATCGATGGTCAGAGTATCCGGCGTGTAGGTCTGCAACTTGACGGCGTCCGCGCCACAGTCTTTCGCGGCACGCACCAGTTCAACCGCCTGGCGGAAATCCTGGCCGTGATTTGCAGAGAGTTCGGCAACTACAAACACCGGATGGCCTGGACCGACCCATCTTTTTCCCAGACGGAACGGTCGAATGGGGCCGGTCATGAAGCGATGGCCCGATCTGCGATGTGGCGCAAAAAATGAAGCGATGCAGTGCCGCGAACTCGTTCACGGCCAATTAACGAGAATCCGGAGCGCTCGAAAACTTTAATGGAACGCTGATTCTCCGGGCGGACATACGCATGGAATGCTTGGACCTTATTCCTGCAGGAGAATTCATGCACAACCTGTGCGATCAAGCAGCGGCCAATTCCGGAACCACGGCGCAGCGGAGCCACGCTGATGTGCATCACGGCTTCCTTCTGCGGCAGAAGTTCCAAGCGGACCTGACCGGCGGGGTGTCCCTGACCATCCACTGCGAGTAGCAAAATGGTGTGTCGCTCGGCCATCTTCCGAGTAAACCAGGCTACGTGGTCTTTCCAGGGAATAGGATCCTTCGAAAAGGAGGTCGCCCGAACCTCCGGATCGTTGGCCCATTCCCATAATAATTGGCAGTCGTCCGGTTGAACCCTTCTTAGTTCCAGAGCTGCACGTTGCAATTTGGCGACGACTCTGCGCGCCCCTTCACCGTCGACCAGGCCCCGGGCATGTTTCGTCATCTCGGCGCGGCAGGCTTTCGTTAAAAGTATTTTTCGCAGTCGGCCAGCGATGAGACGCGGCGATACATGTTCATAGGGGCCCAAATTTACGGCAGCGTGTTTTTTCTGAAGTTCGCCGGCCACACCAACCTGGTTTTTCGCAAGGACGATCAATATGCTGGGAACACCCATAAAACAAAGCTCCCAACTGGTGGAACCGGCCGCAGAAATGGCCGCATCCGCCCACGACATTAGCGCCGGCATATCGGGCTGCTCGGTCAGCAGCGTAATCTTGTGGCGCTTGCGGCGCAGCTGGCCTTGTAGTGCTGGCAGATTGCTATTGAGAGGCCCAATCACGACTTTCGTTTGCAATGTCGGGAGGCGCAACTCTTGAATGACAGAAATCACTTTGGAAGTGACGTTTTCCGGATCCGCACCGCCCAGCGTAACCAGCAGCCTGGTTGCCTGCTTCGGGGATTCACGCTTCCGGTTGCGCCACCGCAAAAATTCTTGTCGCAACAACACATAGCGCGGACCCAGCAATAGGCGAGTGTCAGGCGCATACCTCGCATACAGGTTTTCTCGCGCGGCCGGGCTTTGGTTCAACACGATGTCAGCGCAATAGTGCGCGGCATCGGCGTGGTCATCTACAAAAAGCAGCGACAACTTTGCTTCCTTGATGCGCTGTTGATACGCAGGGCCGAAGCAGTAGCCGTCCAGGATCACCCATCTCGCGTTATTTTTGCGCGCTAGTTCCGCGGTGGCGTACGCATCCTCGTTGCTTCCAGCCACGGCGGCCAGCCACTCGATTCGGGAACCCTCCGATTTCAATCTCGGCACCAAGGCTTCCGCGCCGGGCGTCAGCGCGAAAACTGTTTCTCCTCCGGTCGCATGCCACGCCTGCGCCAGCGCCAGGCAACGCATGACGTGGCCAGTTCCAATTTTGTCATTGGCATCCGCACGGATCATCAGTGTACCCATGGTGAATTCACAGCCGGACCGCGATGGCCCGGTCATGCAAATACCGCTTGGCGTCGAGAGGAGTCTGCTGCGTGAAATGAAAAATACTCGCCGCGGCTACGGCGGAGGCCTTGCCGTCGCGAACTCCGGCCAACAGATCGTGGTAGCTTCCCGCTCCGCCTGAAGCGATTACCGGAAGGGACACGGCATCGCTAACCTGGCGAATCATTTCGGTGTCGTACCCAGTCATCGTTCCGTCACGATCGATGGATGTCAGCAGGATTTCTCCCGCTCCCATTTCCTCCATTCGACGCGCCCAGATTACCGGGTCATTGTCGGTGGGTCGCGTACCACTGTGCGTGAATACGCGGGCGCCGCTACCGGGCAAACGTTTGAAATCAATGGACACCACCACGCACTGCGATCCGAAGGTATCCGCTATCGAACGCACAAATTCCGGATTTTCTACCGCGGCGGTGTTCACCGCCACCTTATCGGCTCCCACCTGCAACAGCTTGCGAACGTGCTCAAGCGCGCATATCCCGCCACCCACGGTCAACGGCATGAAACACTCATCCGCAATTTCATCCACCAAGGCAAAATCGGGGGGGCGTTGCTCTCGCGTCGCGCTAATATCCAGGAAGATCACTTCGTCGACTTCGCGCAGGTTGTAAACCTTAATGGTCTGCATGACGCTGCCGACGCGCCTCCAACTATCGAAGGAAACGCCTTTCACGAGACCCAAGTCCTTGAATAACAGCGTAGGCATTACCCGGATTTTGGCCATGCTTGCCGGGATCATATGGCTAGAAAATTCTTGAGCAGTTGCAATCCAAAACGCTGGCTTTTTTCCGGATGGAACTGCACACCGAAGATGTGCTGTTTGCCAACGATGGCGGGAAAATCTCCGCAATATTCAGTTTTGGCAATTACATTTTGCCTGTCATAGCAGGCGAGGACGTAACTATGAACGAAATAAAAGTCTTTACCCGAAGGGATGTTGCGCATAAGTGGATTGTCTTGCAGGAATTCCACGGTGTTCCAGCCCACATGCGGGATGCGCTCGCCGTGCCCATTGGGAGTCAGGCGCTGGACTTCGCCATCGATCCAACCTAGACCGGAAGTTTTTCCTCCTTCGTATCCAAACTTTCCGAGCAATTGCATACCGAGACAAATGCCCAGAAATGGGATGCGCCGGTTCAGCACACTTTCGTTCAAGGCTTGATCGAGTCCGCTCCTGCGGATGCCGACCATGCCTGCGGCAAATGAGCCAACTCCGGGCAGGATAATCTGTGTGCTGTTTTCTAAATCTTTGGCATTACTAGCCAGCACCGCGGACGCTCCACATTCTTCGACGGCCCGGACCACCGAGTCGATATTACCCATGTCGTAGTCGACGACGGCTACTTTCACGCGCCAACGACCATGGGCTGCTTGACGTGGTCACAACTTACGTTGTCATAGTTAATTTTGGTGAGATTTCCGCGCGCATCTTTCACCAGATGCCCTGAGGAATCACAGACAAACAGTTTCTTGTTCGTAAAGCGATCACAAATGCGGTTGAATTCCTCTGTAGTCATTTCAATATCCGCCAGAATTTCCTGCAAAGAGCAGCCCAGATACTGTCTCTTATACACATC
>CAXMLS010000897.1:0-1770 GCA_964194235.1 uncultured bacterium
GATGTGTATAAGAGACAGACATTACTCCGTCCTAACTTCAACCCCACAGAAAGTGGAAGTCGCGCTCCCCTTCGTGCTCCTGACGATTTCCGCTATGGAGGGTTACCATGCCGATTAGCCTCGTTTCTCTTTCGCTCGTGGATTCCCCGGTAACGGTTGAAGAAGGCCGCAAGATTCTCACACGTGATGATTATGTCTGCCGATATTGTGGATTGGACGGACGCGCCAGTTTTGAAAACGCGATGGTCATGCGCGTCGACTTCGTAATTCCGCGTGCCCACAAAGGAAAGAAGGATCCCCGCAATCTTGTGGCTTGCTGCACTCCCTGCAACACCATCAAAGGCACGCGCGTTTACACCAGCTTCGACGAAGCGAAAGCTGATGTCCTCGCGCGGCGCGAAGAGTTGCGCAAAGGCTGGCTAGCGAAGACCGCGCGGCCTATGGCCAATTCCGCGAGCGCGTGATGTAACCCGGTTTCAGTGGCGTCCCGCGCTATGTGGCGTACTTCGCTTCATTGATTGAAGAAGCTTTCGATTCCCACTACCGCGCGACGTGAATTTTGGCGCTTTTACTTAAGCGTGTCCGCGGCCCAATCTGGGTGTGGCCAAAACCTATTCGTGCCACCTGCGTCTCGGTCAAGGTTGAGAGCGTACCGCCTCAGGTGCGCTGCACAGGTGGGTTTCAGTTCAGCATCAGAAGAACCAGCGATGTTGTAGTGGGCAGACTCTAACGGAATGCGGTTACGTGCAGTGCCTCGTTGCACTGCATGGTAATATAAAAAAGAATTGGGGCGTGGTCCAACTGGTAGGACACCTCACTGTTAATGCCCACGAGGCCATTCTGCAAGGTTGAGCAAGAGAACGCAGGATAGCGAAATAGCTAGTGTTTACGCACCGTTTTGAATTCTCCTCCCATGTATTGATGAGCAGGTAAACGCACAGAATAGCAAACGCAACTGACACCAGAACTGACCCCAGAACTGACACCTGTGGGATCTGGGGAAGCACCCGAAAACGGACCGGGGGCTTCAACAAATACACATGTGCACATACAATTTTTGCAAAAATGGGATTTGCGAAAAATGCAGTCACGCACAGATGCCGGGGCCCTTGAAAAGTACCCGAAAGGCTAGAATCTGGTAACAAATATACCCGCTGCCAGGACCGTAATGACGCGATCCGTACGATTTCAGGTGTGGTAGAGTCACTGCCAATTTGGCTTTGAGGTGCGTTTATGAACGTCCGGAATTCGCTTTAAAGCGTGACAGCCTGAAGCACGAGCAAACCCATGAAGAATTCCTCTCTGTTTTTGGTCGCTTTGCTGATCTGGAACATTGCAGTTTTTGCAGATCCAACTCCCGCAGCACTGGAAAGATCCCAAGCTCAGTCCCAAACAGAGCCACAGATAGCGAAGGTTGAATCCGAAGTGCGGAAGCGTGGAACAGGTGAAAGGTCTCGAGTTAGAGTGACGCGGAAAAGCGGGTCCCAAGTGAGCGGTTATATCAGCAAAATCGACGAGGCTTCTTTTGTCGTAACAGACAAAAAGACAGGGCAATCGACCGAGATTGCCTATGGGATGTCCGGAAAATCGGTCGAGTCGGATTATCGAAAGGCGGTAAGGTCGCCATTGTAGTAGTTGTTGGTGTTGCCGTAGCCGCAATCATCTTCGGAGCCATCGCATATAAGGTCACACATAACTAGTCGGTTGCCTACTCCCCGATTCAATTAAACAAAACATCGGTAAGTCAATAACCTGTCTCTTATACACATC
>CAXMLS010000898.1:0-2688 GCA_964194235.1 uncultured bacterium
CTGAAAAGCACATGGTCTGGCGGTCCTTAGGGAGTATGGTAACGATGCGACGGATGGCGGGAAGAAAACCCATATCCAGCATGCGATCGGCTTCATCGAGAATCAGGATGCGCAGAGCATTAAAGTGAAATAGCTTGCGATCCAGATAATCTTCCAGGCGGCCGGGAGTGGCGACTACGAAGCGTGCACCTTTGCGGATAGCCTGCAGCTGCGCGCCTTCGGACAATCCGCCGACTACGAGGGCTGCGGGTAATAATTGCTTGTCGCGTAAGGCATTATATTGCGCCACAACCTGCATGGCGAGCTCACGCGTCGGGACTAGCACCAGCGCGTTGATTCCAGGAGCATTTTGCTTCAACAGTTGCTCGATCACGGGGATGAGGAAGGCCAGAGTTTTGCCGGTTCCTGTCATCGCGGTAGCGAGAACGTCTTTTCCTGCGAGCGCCTGCGGAATCGCGGCAGCTTGCACCGGCGTGGGCATGGAAAATTTAGCCGACGTCAGCTTCTCCTTCATATAAGGAGATAGGGTCATTTCTGAAAAAGGTACGGAAACAGTCTGCATTGAGTAATTTAGCTTTCTTGCTGGTGGAGTTGCACGCGACACACACATAGGTGCGTACTCAAGCGGCAACTCGCAATGCCAGCCTTAGTTTTAGATTACGCTGAAAACGTACGGAGGAAACTGGAGGCGGGTATTCTCAGATGAACCACTGACTAGAGGGACCGCACAACACAACCGAAGTGATAAGCGCAAAAGTAGTGTACCACATCATCGGAAGCATTGACAGGGTTTCCTGAAGTTTACCACCTGTCATTCGCCTAGTGCACCCGAGATGACGCTTTTGATTTGTAGACAACGCAACAAAGTCACTTTTTGTGGACGGTACATGCAGGAAAAGGGGCTGGTCTTCGACTAGTGCGAGAATCCGGGCCAGATGCGAATTTCTAGACTAGTGAGAACGGGATGGCGCTGACTCGGGCCCACGTTTCTCACTCGCGCCGCATTGCCAGAGGTCTGTAGAGCTATTCACCGTGGATTCAGGAGTTTACGCGGCCGATGCACCAGGGGGACTTCTTGCGGAAGAGAAGCCGGCGGTGTCGTGGTTGGCAGCCGACAAATCTGGAAATAAAATTTCCACTTTTAGGCTCGGGGTCGCCCTAGATTTGCACGCTTCCAGAAAAGGCATGAAGCGATTCTGCTGAAAGTGCAGGTCTTTATCGTGCTGCATTACAGTTTAATTCTGGAAGCTTTTGGGAACTCAGATTGCTCATCCGTGATTGCTCGGTTTTTTGTTCGGACTCATTTCTCGAAAACAAAACCGGGGTCACCCTGTGGTACTAGAACTACAACGGAGTTAGCACGACCGTTCGGTCGAAGGGAACGGATGGGGCGCTTTTCGAACCTTACAAAGTGACCGGAACCTCGGTCGCGTGGAGTTTAGATGGCGGGAGCGCTTGATTACCTAGACGGTACTTATTTCCAGCAGAATCCCCATTGGCATGTTCCGGATTCTGCCTGGAAGGTCCAGCAGATTTTACAAATTTTGCGACGTAACCAGGTAATACCAAAAAGCATTTACGACGTTGGTTGCGGGGCCGGCGAGATCCTTCGGCTTCTTCAGCAGGATTTCGGTACCACTTGTGAATTCTGCGGCACTGACGTCTCACCGCAGGCAATTGAACTTTGCCGAGACCGGGCAAACGAAGGGTTGCATTTCGAATTATCTGAAGGCGGCGCATGGGCTGAACAGTTTTTCGATTTAGTGATTGCGATCGATGTGCTAGCGCACATCGAGGACTATCGCGGGTTTTTACGCACCATAAAATCGAGAGGTACTTATAAACTGTTGCACATCCCGCTAGATATTTCGGTCCAGCATGTGTTGCGAGAGAAGGGAATGATCAAGCGCCGAAAGCTTCACCCGCATCTTCATTATTTCTCTAAAACGACCGCAATGTTTGCTCTTGCGGACCTTGGTTTCGAAATTGTGGATTGGTTTTATACGCCACGAGCTGTCGATATTCCTGGTCACACAGGCGGGAAGATATTGAAGCTCCCCCGAAAGCTGCTATTTGCTATCCATCAGGAATTCGCCGTCAATCTGCTGGGTGGCTACAGTTTAATGGTACTGGCGAAGTAACCCTCGCTGCGGTTGCAGGACAGCGAATTAAATATCTTTGTGTGTGGGGCGACTTGTATACGACGCACACTAGACCTATAGATACGCAACGAAAAGCTAAAAAGGCGATCGGGAAAGTCGGAGTGAAATTTAAGATTAGCCGACCCGTCGTAGTTGGCGTCGGATCCCCATCGGTGAAACGGGCTGCCGCGGTTTCTACAGCCGTCGAATTTCGCTACCTGGATCAACAGGCGGTGCTTGACGCTGATGCATTGGACATGCGTCGAGCGATGGATGTGGTCGGCCGAGCACAGGCATTATTTGCGAAAGGTGAAGTGCGCCAGCCTCACAAGGTTGTGCTTCGAAACGAAGAAACGGCTGAGAGCGAAGAACAGGGGCGATTTAATGGGCTCTTAGCCTCCATCGGTACGCCAGTGCAGTGTATAGGAATGAAGTGGATTGGAAGTTTTCCCGCGAATCGAAATATTGGACTGCCTCGAGCAAGCGCCTTGATCATCTTGAACTCCCCGGAAACCGGACTTCCGCTGGCGCTGCTTGACGGAACTTT
>CAXMLS010000899.1:0-2023 GCA_964194235.1 uncultured bacterium
ATGTGTATAAGAGACAGATCCAAGGGCTTACGCAAAGGCCTGATCGTCAATCTTGATTCCGCGGTCAGCTCTATTCGCCGTGCGGTGGAAGAAGCCGAAAGCGTCGCCAACGTGCCCGTGGAATCCGCGGTCATCGGCGTTGCCGGCAATCACGTCCGCGGAGTAAACAGCCGCGGCGGCGTCACCATGGGCCCGCGTGCGCGTGACATTGAACGCGAAGACGTTCGCCGCGCCATCGATGCCGCGCGCAACATTACTCTTCCTGAAGACCGCGAAGTGCTCCACGTTTTGCCGCACGAGTTTCGCGTTGATGCCCAGGACGGCATCCGCGATGCCATCGGCATGGTCGGGCATCGCCTGGAAGCCAACGTTCACCTGGTCACTTCTTCCGTAGCCGCCACGCAAAATCTAGTCACCGCCGCGAACCGCGCGGGCATTTTAATCAGCGACACGGTTCTTGAGCCGCTGGCTTCCGCGGAATCCTGCCTCACCCAGGACGAGCGCGATCTGGGCTGCTGTCTGCTGGATATCGGCGGCGGCACCACCGAGCTAATTGTTTTTGGTGGCGGCGTGGTACGCCACACCAGCGCCGTGCCCATAGGTGGCGATCATTTCACCAACGATCTCGCCGTCGGTTTGCGCACGCCCATTCCCGAAGCCGAAAAAATCAAGCGCCGCAATGGCTGTGCCACGTCCGCGCTTCTACGCGAAGACGGCGCTATAGAAATCGCCAGCGTTGGCGACCGCCCCCCAAGAACAATTTTTGCGCGCATGCTCACCGATATCATCGAGCCGCGCGCCATGGAATTGCTGGCCATGATCCGCGACGATCTGCGCCGCGCTGGCATGGACAACCAGATTCCCGCGGGATTTGTGCTCACTGGCGGCGGTGCGCGCCTGCATGGACTCGACGAATTGATCGAGCAGTCGCTGCATTTGCCCGTGCGCATTGCGGAGCCCAGAGGTTTGGCTGATCTGCCGGAGTTGGTAGCGCAGCCGGAATATGCAACGGTGATTGGATTGGTGATGTACGGTGCGAAAGCGCGGCGCTCCACGCCGCAGCGTGCCGGAAATTTCGTATCTAAATTGAAAGCTATGTTCGCCGGGGCTTCGTGACCCTGCCCGAGCGCTGCGCGGTGAATATGGAGAATGTCGAGGGAACAGCATGGTCTTAGTAAAGGAAGCAGGAATTCGGATGAGCTTCAGCGAGGAGCTGCAGCCGGCGAAAATTAAAGTAATTGGCGTGGGTGGCGGCGGGTGCAACGCCGTCAATCGCATGATCCGCGCCAAGCTGGAAGGCGTGGAATTTATCACCGCGAATACCGACCTGCAGGCGCTGAAGCTTTCTCAAGCTCCGGTGAAGCTGCAACTTGGCGCGAAGTTGACCAAGGGTCTCGGCGCGGGCGCCAATCCGGAGATCGGCCGCAAAGCCGCGCTTGAGGACACCGAGAAAATCATCGAAGCGCTGGAAGGCTCGGACATGATTTTCATCACCTCCGGTCTCGGCGGAGGCACCGGCAGCGGCGCCGCGCCCGTGGTAGCTTCACTCGCCAGCGAACTCGGCGCGTTGAGTGTCGCCGTGGTCACCAAGCCATTCGCGTTCGAAGGCAAGCGCCGCATGATGCAAGCTGAACAGGCGCTGCAGGAATTGATTGGCGCCGTCGACACCGTCATCGTAATTCCCAACGAGCGCTTGATGGAAACCGTTGAGCGCGGCACCAGTTTTTTTGACGCGTTTCGCATCGCTGATGACATTCTTCGCCAGGCCGTGCAAGGTATTTCCGACATCATTACCGTGCCCGGAATCATCAATCGCGATTTTGCCGACGTGAAAGCGATCATGTCCGGCCAGGGCTATGCAGTGATGGGCACCGCGGTCGCTACGGGCACGAATCGCGCCGTCGACGCCGCGAATCGCGCCATCGCCAGCCCGTTGCTGGAAGACAATTCCATCCAGGGCGCGCAGGGCATCCTCATCAACATCAGCGGCAGCTCCAGCCTTACCCCTGTCTCTTATACACAT
>CAXMLS010000900.1:0-7362 GCA_964194235.1 uncultured bacterium
GTACAGTGTCGTGCCCCAAAAATGATTGATCGCGGGACTTAAGGCCAGCCGGATTTTCCCGACAATCTGCGTCCACATATGCAGCGTGGCGTAGGTGTCTTTCCACTCGGCGAGGGCAAGTGCAGGCCAACGTTCCCCTGATTTCATACGAACTCCCGCGCGGTTAGCGCTGCGCTTCATTCTTCCATTCCGGGGTTGCGTAAACAAGCAACAGAACCGGCCGCATCCTCCCTCGCTACATTCACCCCGTAAAGGGAGGTTGGGACATCAGAATAACTGGAACTCACTCACGTCGGAATTCGTATCTACTATTACATGCCCATGCAAACGCTTCCGCGAGTCATCGCTGGTTCTGTCTTAGCGTTCGTTGCACTCGCATTCGCAGCCGGAATATTCCTGGCCGAGCTTGCGCTGCACCCTCCTCGGCGCGCGTTGTTGGCAGAGGATGAGCTTCGGGCGAGAAAAATTGCGGACCACAATAATTCCGAGTTCGCCGAAGTAAGTATATTGACGGCTGACGGCATTGTCCTCCGCGCTTGGAACATGCGTCCGCGGATTAGCAACGGAGATGCCATTATCTTGTCGCACGGGATAAGTGATAATCGCTCGGGAATGCGCGAGTATGCGGATATGTTCCTGAAACACGGCTACAGAGTGCTGATGCCGGACGCCCGCGCACACGGCAGCAGCGGTGCTGAGTTGGCTACCTATGGAATGCGCGAGACAAACGACCTCCACCTGTGGTTTGACTGGATTGACATGAACTGGCACCCTTTGTGCATTTTTGGTTTCGCAGAATCTATAGGTGCAGCTGTACTGCTGCAATCACTGCAATCAGAATCGCGATTTTGCGCCGTGGTGGCAGAATCGTCATTTTCTAATTTTAGGGAAATTACCTACGATCGTATCGGCCAATTTTTCCACACGGGACCGTGGCTGGGTCGAACGTTTTTGCGACCCGTCGTTGAAACTGCATTTTCGTATGCAAAATGGAAGTACAAGCTCGACTTCTCGCAAGTTTCGCCGGAAAAAGCAGTCGCATCAAGCAAAGTTCCTGTTTTACTGATTCACGGACAAATAGATCGCAACATCCCCGTGCGACATTCGCGCCGTATAGCCACGGGGAATAGTTCCGTCCTTCTATGGGAAGTGCCACTGGCGGATCACTGCGGGGCCATTGGCGTGGCGCCGACTGAATTGGAGCGAAGAGTAGTCGGTTGGTTTGAACAAAACAATAAGCGCCCGCGCAAGCCCCACGTTTAGTCAAACTAGAGTTCGCGCAATGCTTGTGCCACGGGCCGTCGTGCAGCGCGAATAGCCGGCAGCAGGCCGCCGATCAATCCCATCACCAACGCGAATAAGATTCCCTTCACCAGCAGCTCTGGAGTGATCTTGAACGCGAAGGCCAGATGCGAAAAAGTCTGTAGATTCATCGCACCGGTCGTGAGTCCATTCAGCGGAAGCACCACCACGCACCCGATCAGCCCACCGACAAACGATATCAGTAGAGCTTCAATCACAAACGAGAAGACCACTGATGGTCCGCCGAATCCAAGAGCCCTCATAGTGGCAATTTCGCGCCCGCGTTCTGCCACTGCGGAATACATGGTGTTGAGCGCACCAAAGACCGCGCCGATGGCCATGATCGCTGCAACCAGCCCGCCCAGCACGGTAATCAGTGTCGTCAATCGCGTGGATTGTTTGGAGTAGTAGTCAATCTCTCTCGACACATCCACATTGAGTCGTGGATCGGAGCTCACTGCGTCCTTAAGTTGCTGCAGCGCGGTGGGCGAAACGAGATGCACGGTCACCGATTGAAAAAATGTGTCCGGGCGATTATAGGCTGGGCCAAGCAGGTGCGCATCGCCCCACACTTCCGAGTCAAAAGAACTGCCGCCCGCATCGAAAACGCCCACAATCAGAAAACGGACGTTGCCAAGGCTGATGGTATTTCCGAGTGTAAGACCCTCGTAGGAAGTGTTGGCATTTTTTCCAACTACGATTTCGTTCAGCCCAGGTTCGAACATCCGGCCCTGCACAATTTTGACTTTATTCCGAATCTGCAAAACATTTTTTGAGACGCCGCGAATTTGCACATTCGCATCGGTGCCCGTGGATTTCAGCGGTATCGGTGCGACAAGTACCACCTCCGGCGTCAAGAGCGGACCATCGGATGAGCGGGCGATTCCCGGTTCGTCCTGAAGAATTTTGACGGCATCAATGCCCACCCCACCCGTCATTTCAGATGTAGCACCAGCGCGCATAATAATGGCGTTGTCTGCCGAACCTGAAGAAACGAGTGTGGCTTTGAAACCGCGGGCCAGTGACAGCATAGCGACAAAGACACCAACGGTCCCGGCAATGCCCAGAACGGCAACAATGGCCGACGTCCAGCGAGCCTTCACGCTGCGAAAATTGTAGACGACCGGAATGGCCACGTCAGACTCTCCTCAACGCGTCAACCACGCGCAGTCGCATAGCGCCGATGCCGGGCAGAAGCCCGCTGGCCACACCGACAAAAACCGCAAACACCAATCCGAGCGACAGCACAGTAACCGACAAGAGCAGTGGAGGAAGCAGACCGTTCAGCGCCGCGCCGACAACCGGAATCGCGAGAACCGCCAGGCCCAGTCCAATCAATCCGCCGATCAGCGCGATCACCAGCGCTTCCGCGAGTACGAAGAAAAGCACTAACCGGTCCGGGAAGCCAATTGCCTTCAGCACTGCCAGTTCACCGATGCGTTCGCGAACAGAGATCGCCATTGTATTTCCTGTGACCAGAAGCAAAGTGAAAAACACCACGCTGCCAATCGTCAGGATCAGGAATTCAATGTTTCCAAGCTGCTTGGCAAATCCCGCCTGAAACGCGGACTCGGTTTCCGTTTTCGTTTCTGTGGAAGAATTCGCAAAGCCGGTATCAATGGCAGCGGCGACGCTGACGGCGTCATCCGGCGAGTCCAGCTTCACCACATACCAACCGATCATGCTTTTGATAACCGAAGGTATGTTCTCGTCAAAATATTTCCATTGCAGCCAGAACTGGCTTTCGTCCCCGCCGGAATGTTCGTTCTTATAAATATCGTCCAGGTTGAATTCCCAGGTTTTTGTCGGGCCATATAGCGCGTTCTTGATCGGAATACGATCCCCGACTTTCCAACCAAAACGCTTAGCGAGCGTCGCTCCGGCGACAGCTCCCTGGCGGTCGTTCACAAAGTTATTCCACTGATCCTCCGGCACCTGCATTTCTGTCATGACTTGGCGTTGATTTTCCGGATCTATAACGAACTGCGGAAAAAAGTTTTTCTCGTCCTGATACACGCCGCCGAACCAATTGTTATGCGTAACGGTTTTAACGCCCTTGATCCGTAAAATCTTGTCGCGATAAGCCAGCGGAATGGTATTGATCAGCCCGGCCCGGTTGATGACCACCAGGCGGTCCGCTCCTGCGAGTTCTGTTCCCCTGCTGAAGGCGCTCTTCACCACGGCCAGAAAGGTGAACAGAAAAAGCGCGACTGCGAAAGACCCGATGGTAAGAATCAAGCGAACTTTTTTTCGAAACAAATTCGCAAAAATAAAGCGGCTGAATTTCACGCAGCACCGCCGACCAGCACGCCTTTGCGCGCGCCTTCCACCAACACGCCTTTTTCGAGGTGTAACGTGGTATGTGCGCGAGTCGCCACCACTGGATCGTGCGTCACCATCAAAACGGTCTTGCGGTATTTCCCGACCAACTCCTCAATCAGCGCCATAATTTCGTCTGCGCTTTTGCGGTCCAAGTCGCCCGTAGGTTCATCGCACAGCAGAAACGTCGGATCCGAAACGATGGCTCGCGCAATCGTGACACGTTGTTCCTGCCCGCCGGACAGCTGCCGTGGAAAGTGATTCATGCGATCGGCGAGCCCGACAACGCCCAATGCTGTCTCCACGTGTTTACGGCGCTCCGATTTTGACAACTTCGTGAGCAGCAGCGGCAGCTCCACATTTTGAAACGCGGTAAGCACCGGAATCAGGTTGTACATTTGGAAAATGAATCCCACGTGTCGCGCCCGCCATTGCGTAAGCTTGCTCGCGGACATGCTGGTGACCTCGTCTCCGGCAACGGTAATACTGCCTGCGGAGGGCACATCGAGGCCGCCCAACAAATTCAACAGCGTCGTCTTTCCCGATCCGCTGGGACCCATGAATGCCACGAAGTCAGCTTGATCGACGTCAAGATTTAAACCCTGCAATACTTGAATGGGTTCTCCTCCGCGGCGATAGGTTTTGTTCAAGCCGCGAACGCGAATCAGGCTGGGCGAATCGGACCGTCCATCTACATGAATCATAGTGATGAGCTCCTACTGTTTGATTTCAACTTTATCGCCGTCCCGCAGTGTTGCCGGACCTCTGACCACCAGTGAATCTCCCGGCATGACCCCTGCGAGTACCGCTACGTCGTTTCCGCGATCCTGCCCCAAACGTACAACGCGACGTTCCACTTTTCCCTCGTGAACCAGAAGCACGATCGAATTATCCGCGTCGCTGCGCACGGCAGTTTTGGGAATGTATGCTTTCGTTTCGGGGCCCTTTGCGGCGGACTGAACCTCCGAAAGAAATGAAACCTTCACACCCATGTCGGGAAGAATCCTTGGGTCTAACTTTAAGAATGAAATGCGAACTTTTACCGTGGCTTTCTGCCGGTCTGCCGTCGGAATCACGGTGCGCACCTTGCACGGAATTTGCCAGTCGGGATAAGCATCCAGAGTGGCCGTCACTGGTTGATTCGGTTCCACGCGCGCGATGTACGACTCATTCACGTCGACTTCAATTTCGTTGGAGGCCATATCCACGATCGTGGCAATTCCCGTGCGCGTAAATCCGCCGCCCGCCGATATGGGCGAAACCATCTCGCCAACCTGCGCATCTTTCGAGACCACGATGCCGTCAAATGGCGCGCGAATCACCGTGTTGTCTACGGCCTGCTGCGCTTCGCGTATGCGTGCGTCGGAAGCCGCCACCTGCTGTTTGGCTAGTGCTATTCGCGCAGTCAAACTGTCCACTGCGGTCGATGCGTTATCCAGAGCTTCTTGCGTTTGCACTCCGGCTTTCTGTAGTTGTTCCGCACGGACCAGCTGAATCTTCGCGTTCTTCAATTGCACAACGTAATCGGCGGTCGCGGCCTGCGCGGATTCGCGATCAGCCTTTGCCGAATCCAGCGCCCGCTTTGTGTCGGAATCATCCAGCGTTGCGAGCAACTGCCCTTGCCGGACGTGCGTGCCTTCATCAAAGAAAACGCCAGTCACGCGACCGGTAATTTTGGCAGCGATGGTGGCCCGGCGCCGCGGCGTAACGTAGCCGCTGGCGTTCAACAAAGACTGGCGTCCGCCTGCATCCGCTTTTGCAGCGGCGGCGACTTCCACAATTGGCGTCTGGCTGCGAAACGCATATGCCGCCGCAGCGATGCCGGTTAGAACCACCAACAGCAGAATCACCACGCCGTAGCGCCGGCCCGAGCTGCCGCCTTTACGGTGGTCATCACCGATGCGTAATGAACCGAGATCGGGTTTTATACTATGCGGTTCCGTGGTCATCAGCGCCCTTCTCCGTCAAATACAAACACCTGTGCTGTCTTGGCTCTGGCAGTAATACGCACACCGTAGTGCTAAAGTTTCGCGACGATTGGTTGGCCTGGTCAACCGACCGGATATTGTAACTTGGTAAGTAAAATATTAGTAATATCGGTGGTCGGAGCGAATCGAATTCCACTGATAACAAATAGTCTCTTGACAACGGCCTGACATCGTTTTATTAAGGACGTGCACCACGAAGTTTTATGCCCGTGAACGCCTGGGGGCCTTCTTTTGCAGCCAACCCGCCGTGATTTCCTGAAACTGACAACCGTTGGAGGTGTCGCCGCTGCCGTTTTTGGCTTCGATTTGCAACCGGCATACGCGCAGCTTCGTACACTGAAGATCGGGCGGGCTAGCGAGACGCGCTCAACCTGTCCGTATTGTTCTGTAAGCTGCGGAATTATCATCTACACCATCGGCGATCGCGCAAAAAACGTGACCCCGCAGGTGATTCACGTGGAAGGCGACCCCGATCATCCGATCAACCGTGGAACGCTTTGCCCCAAGGGCGCCTCCCTGCAGCAGGATATTTTGAATGAGCGGCGGTTGACGAAGCCCCAGGTGCGGCGACCCGGCTCCGACCGCTGGGAGGACATTTCCTGGGATAGCGCAATCAGCGAAATCGCCCTGCGTGTTAAAAAAACGCGCGACGACAATTTTATAGAAAAGGATGCTGCTGGCCACACCGTCAATCGCTGCGAATCCATCGCCTGGACCGGCGGCTGCACCGACACCAACGAATTTAACTATCTCGTAGTAAAGACCATGCGCGCCCTGGGGGTCGTGCACCTGGAAAACCAGGCCCGCGTTTGACACGGCCCCACGGTCTCAAGTTTGGGACCAACGTTTGGCCGGGGTGCAATGACCAATGGTTGGGTGGATATCAAGAACACCGACATGATGCTAATCATGGGCGGAAATCCAGCCGAGAATCATCCTTGCGGCTTCAAATGGGCGATCGAAGCAAAACGTAATCGCAACGCCAAGATGATCGTGATCGATCCGCGTTTTACCCGGACCGCATCCGTGGCCGATATGTTTGCCCAGATTCGCGCGGGAACCGATATCGCACTGCTCGGGGGACTGATCCGCTACGCCATTGAAAATAACCGCATCGCCAAAGATTACCTGCTGAATTACACCAACGCGTCCTTCATCGTGAAAGACAGCTTCAAGCTTCCGGAAGATGATGGAGTTTTTTCTGGCTTCGACGCGCAAAAGCAAAGCTACGACCGATCCACTTGGAATTATTCGGGCACGGGAGCCGCGCCGGTGCACAACACCGGTATGCAAACTGGGCAAGGTGGAATTTCTCAGCCACTGCCGCCCATGCCGGAAAAAATCGAGTTCGACCCGACACTGCAGAATCCTCGCTGCGTTTTTCAGTTGCTCACGAAACACTACTCGCGCTACACGCCCGAGATGGTCGAACGCATCACCGGAATTCCTCGCGATCAATTTCTGAAAATTGCCGACTTATTTACCTCCATCCGCAAGGATGGCGACATGAAAAAGGCCGGCACCATTATTTATGCCGTGGGCTGGACGCACCACTCCTTTGGAACGCAAATCATCAGAACCGCGGCGATCATTCAGCTGTTGCTCGGCAATGTCGGCCGCGCGGGCGGCGGCGTGAACGCTCTGCGTGGGCACTCCAACATTCAGGGCGCAACGGACATGGCCGGTATCTTCGATAACCTCCCGGGTTATCTAAAAGTGCCCACGCCAGCCGATGAAAACTTCGATGGATGGA
>CAXMLS010000901.1:0-2679 GCA_964194235.1 uncultured bacterium
TCATCCCGACCGGAGCGGGCCGACGCTTTTCTTCACCTTGGCTCGTGCTTGCCCGCTTGTGCGAGTGGAGCCTGCCCGCCGAGGCGGATGATCTCTCTTCGATGTAAACCATCGCGCAACCCCTCTTCCCGCACGCACTACTGCTATACTTCTCGCAGTATCCACCGCAAACAAAAAATGCTCGAACGCCTACAAAAAATTATCGGACGCGCCGGCATCGCTTCCCGCCGCCACGCCGAGCAGCTCATCCTCAGCGGACAGGTTCGCGTCAACGGCACTGTCGTCACCGAGCTCGGCACGAAAGCGGACGCCGAAAAAGATCGTATCGAAGCCGCCGGCAAACTTGTCGAAGCCAACGAGCGCCGCGTCTACATCGCGCTCAACAAACCCCCCGAAGTGGTTTCTACTCTCGCCGATCCGGAGGGCCGCAAAACTCTCCGCAATTGCCTGAAAGGTCTGCCCGAGCGCGTCTATCCCGTCGGCCGTCTCGACTACAACGCGTCCGGTTTGGTTTTTCTCACCAATGACGGCGATCTCGCCGCCGAAATGTTGAAAGACTGGCCCAACCTGCAGCAAATCTATCACGTCAAAATTAAGGGCCGTTTGATGATGGAGGAGTTGGAGCGCCTGGGCCGCAACGCCGCCGCGACCATCCGCACCGTGCGCCAACCCGACGCTACGCGCGGCCACGCCATCAATTTCTGGTATGAAGTGACGCTCGAAGATTCCAGCAAAGACATTCTTCGCCGTGTGCTCTTCGCCGAAAATCATCCCGTCGAGAAACTGAAGCGCATCGGTCTCGGCCCGTTGAACCTGGAAGGATTGCCGCAGGGGCGCTATCGCCTGCTGGTTGAAGCAGAAGTTGCCGAGTTGCGTCGCGCGCTAAAAACAAAACCGAAGCCGCGATTCTATCCCGCCGTCGCAAAGGAATCGGACGCCGAGCAAACCACCATAGCTGCGATTGCTCCCAAAGTGTTTACTCCAAGGCCCGGGCCTGGCAACTTTCAAAGAACCAATAACTTCCGAGCGGCCGGTAAGGCCAGAAACCTGAATAATCGTCCAAGCTCTAACAACGTGCGCAGCGCCAACAAAATCCGCGTCCTAGAAGACGACAACGCTTCAACCGACTCAAGAGGCCCAAAGAAATTCGGCAACCCGAACAAATTCAGCCGCCCCAATAAATTTAGCGGCAGCAATAACCGAGCGGGCGCAAGCAATTTCAGAGGCCCGAACAGGTCTGGCAGCTCGGATCGTCCCAGTAGCGGAAATAAATTCGGTCGTCCAACTGGGTTCAACCGCCCAAACAAAT
Source organism: uncultured bacterium (assembly GCA_964194235.1). Classification (GTDB taxonomy): domain Bacteria; phylum Acidobacteriota; class Terriglobia; order Acidiferrales; family UBA7541; genus Acidiferrum. The sequence goes on from CAXMLS010000901.1 coordinate 1,310, forward strand.
TCAATAAACCTGACGATCGCGCCGGTTCAGCCGAGTTTCGCGGCCCCAACAAGTTCGCAAGTCCCGGTCGCCCCGCCAGCGGAAACAAGTTCGGTGGTCCGAACAAATTCAGCCGGCCGAACAAATTCAATAAACCTGAAGACCGCGGTGGTTCAACCGAGTTCAGGGGCCCAAACAGATTTGGAAAGCAGGATCGCCCGAGCAGTGGAAATAAATTCGGTGGGGCGAATAGATTCAGCCGGTCAAACAAATTCAACCGTCCTAACCAGTCGAATTCAAATCGCTCCAGCACTACGCCGACCGGGGCACCACGCAAACCGTTCCGCCCGCATCGCGACAAAAGTTCCTGAAATAAATTTCATAATCCGCTGAGTCCCGCGAGATCACCTTTCCATGAACATATCCGTTCCCGATAAATTGCATCCCGGCGCCGACGTAATTGCCGACATTCTAAAAAACTACAAAAACATTGCCGTAGTCGGCTTGTCGTCCAAGTCCGCGCGCCCCAGTTTCGGTGTCACGCAGTACATGCAGTCCTCCGGCTATCGAATTATTCCCGTAAACCCAAATGAGACGAAAGTGTTAGGCGAGAAATGCTACGCGCGCCTGGAAGACGTGCCCAAATCGCAGAAAATCGAAATCGTGGATATCTTCCGTCGCTCTAAAGACATCCCACCGGTGGTAGACAGCGCCATCAAAATCGGGGCCAAAGTTATCTGGATGCAGCAGGGAATCGAAAATCATGAAGCCGCCTCCAAAGCCTGCGCCGCCGGCCTGATCGTGATTGAAGACGCCTGCATCCTCATCGAACATCGTCTCCGCATCCGCTCGCGGTAACGAGAAGCAGCGCAAACGCGATGCAGGTAAATTGGAATCCGGGTGCCCGACACGCCGAAGTTGCATCTGGGCCTGCCTGCCGCAGGCAGAGATTTTGTAAATGGAGCGGCACCGTTTCAGCGGAACATCTGTAATTGAGATTCATTGAGTAAGACTAAAAGCCGTCATCCCTACTGCACCGCCAGCGGAAACACAAACAAGTTATGCTTCCCCGGCGCAATCACCCCAAGCAACTTCCCATCTTGCGAAATCGCAAAATCCCGAAACGTAACCGCGCGCAGAATCGCCTGTGGCGTAGGCTGCGCCAAGGCAATCTCTTTCCCGTCCGCAGTCTCGACCAGCTCCGGAAGTGTAATCCACACCAACTCCGCGGTTTTTTTCTCCACCGCACGCTTCAGTAGAATCCGCGACTCGTCCGGCGACCAGTGAAACACGCCCAGCCCTACACGCACGCGTCCCACGCGATGGATCGCAGTCAAATCCCGAATCTCCAGAACTTCCTTATCAATGTAATACCTGTCTCTTATACACAT
>CAXMLS010000902.1:0-5235 GCA_964194235.1 uncultured bacterium
GACGAGGGCCAAATGAAATGAGCGCGCGATCAAGGCTCATTGCGGATGCGGAGAGGCAGGCTGCGAATCCCTTCCTACTATGCGCCCTGATCTCGTTGCGGACGCGGCAACGGATGATAACGAGAGACGCGAGCACAAGCACTGCGCAGTTGGTGGATTCCGCACTCGAGGAACTGATAGGCGGAGCGCTCAAGTTCGAGCGTGTCGGCCGAAAGCGTTCACCAATGGTTCTGGCAGAAGTTTACAGAGGAAGAAAGTAACAACGAACCCGCATTGCATCGAGCGGCCGAAGTATCGGCCGCTGTTCCCATGGAGGCCACATGAGAAGGCGCGTCAAAGTCAGAGAACTGATGCAAAGGGAAGGGTTGAGCGGTGAGGTTGTCCAACTCTTCTATGCGCAGAGAACGGGGATCATTCACGGCGGAGACGGATACGATGTGACCTTCAACGAAGAATCGCTAGTCGTGGGCTTTTGCTACGGTGAGATTGGCATTGGCCTAAAAGTGTCTTATGGAATCTTTTTCGCAACGGGCGCGAAGGTGCCAACCGCCATCAACGTACAGCCTGGTTCCTGTGCTCGAACCGAGGAACTGCAGGATTCGGAGAACGCGGTTGCAGCAGGAGCGGGCGGATCAAGTGTGGTGTAGCTCCGCGAGGGGTCGAGTGGGCGGGAGAGGTCTGTTCCCTTCTGAGGGTGCGCAAGGTCGGACTGCGCGAAGGGATAGGGACCACTCCCCTGCGGAACGAAGGGAATTTCGTCTGAGTTTTTGCAGATGGACAGGAGTAAGTGGCATGAAGGGAGTGATCTGGCACATTTATCGAAACCAACAGAAAGGCATGATTCGCGGAGATGACGGAGCACAAGTGCCGTTCCGAAAGTCGGCTCTGAACGGTGTTGAGTTTCATCGGCTTTCTTCCGGGCAGCGGGTTCGCTATCGGATCCAGGAGGGTTGGCTTGGCAGAGAGGCGGTGGAGGTTCGTCCATTGCTGGTGGAGAAAGCGGCAGAGAATGGCTGAAACCAAAGTGGCGAGGTCACCCTTGGTGGTGAAGATTCACGCCGGAGAGAAGTGCTTCTCCGTCCCCTGCGGGCGAGCCATCGTCGGTGCAAAGGGCATATTTGTGCGAAACCTTCAATTGGTCGTAGGGACTCCCGTTGTAGTTCAAGTATGCAGAGAACAAGAGGAACTGACCCTGGTGGGCATCGCGAAGAAGCCCTCGGGGAAAACCAGTAAAGGTCCCGGGAAGTAAGGAAAACATGCGAGGATCGGTGACCAAATTCGACAAAAAACGCCGCCGTGGGCGCATTTTGAGCGAAGACAACCGCGAGATCCTTTTCAACAAGGCTTCCGTAGACGGTCTGAATACTCGCTTGCTTTCCGTTGGAGATCGGGTGGAGTTCCAGGAGCAGTACTCGGGGGGAGGTCTTCGGGCCATGAAGGTCAGATTCACCCTGTGTTTTACGGGAGCGTTCCGTGGAGAACGTCAGGCCATTACAAACTCGGGTGAAACGAATCCCCGTTGAGTCCCAATGGAGGAACGGAAATGGGCAGTTCGATCACGCGAGTAAACAGGGAGAAGGATAAGAAACAGAAGAAATCCTGGATTTGTTAATTGGTGGGCCAACTCTACATTGGCAACAACAATTGACATTAGTAAAAGTGAAAATCCGACCGGCTCAGCCGGAACGGAAAGGAGTAACACGAAATGGCGATCTACTGTTTTGACTGCGGAGTAGAAGTTTCCGAATCTCAGAAGATTGTTCGCAACGGGCGAGTGTTTTGTTCGCAAGCTCACACGGCAAGCACGAGGCAGACAGCCGCGCCACCACGCGTTAAGGCTGCGACCCAACCGACGCCAGCGCAGAATCCGCCTAGACCGACGGCAGCCGCCCAGACCGCCACAGGTTCGACACCGACTACGAATGCTCCAGCGGCGCCGGGGAAGGTACCGGGAAAGCCTTAGAGCTTGTCGTTTTATAGGCTGGCAGCGCGCGGGTATCGCTGGCTGAATTGGCTCCGAATGGAATTGTGTGTGAGGAGGCCGCGCGCGGCGTCTGCCAGAGCAGGTTGGACCTGACTTTGACGCGTCGAGCATGAGGGGCTTGATGCAACTCGCGAGCAGAGATTTGTGCGCGAGAGGGGATCATGAACTCCTAGTTTCGTGCTAAGAGGCCATGCGGGAAAGGAATAGCCGTATTGGCGGGGCTGCTTCGCAAGCAGCTTCAGCGACAACAGGACGCTCTCTAGGAGGAGGTAGAAGAAAGGTGAGCATGCGCGGTTCGGTGACCGTATTGATGAAGAACAGGGGATATGGGCGCATTGTGGGAGAGGACGGGTGCGAACTCTACTTTGACGAAACCTCTCTCGATGCCGTGGACCTCCGTGCACTTTCGGTTAGAGACTGCGTGGAATACCAGGAAGAGTACTGGGGGGTTCGTGTCCGCGCCGTCAAAGTCAGGCCCATTGCGGGGGCGAACGATCGGAGGGGCCCATTTCAAATGAATAACAGCCGCGGAAGTTCGCCCTGGAACGGACGTAAACGGAGGGCTGTCATGAGCGTGCGCCAATTAATGGCCCGGCTGGCAATTGCCGCTCCGGATGACATCGTGGTTATAGACACGAACTTGCAGTGCCTGCTCCTGCTTCACGAGCGCACGGGGAAGTTTTTGCCCTTATATGTTGGCGAGGGGTGCTCGGCGCAGTTGACCGAACGCGATAAGGAATTCCTGCGTGCTTTACGTGTGCAGTTTTAGCGGAGAGGACGAATTCGAAGGCTGCTGTGAAGGTCCGAGAGAGGTCGCTGCGCCCAAATGTCAAAGCACCTAGAATTCCAGTCAATCGAGCCTGAGGTCCTTGCTGAACTGGCCGAAAAAGCCATGGAGGAGGAGAACAAATTACAGAATCCTTATCTTAGAGCACTGATGGTTCGCCTGAGCCGCGTCGCTTTGGAGCTGAAGGTCGCCCTCGAAAACGAGGGACGGCTCGATAACGACTGCCCGCGACGGTTTGATGAAAGATAGCGACGTACTGAGAGCGGGAAGTGAGAGCCTGAAACGAAACACCCCGCCGCGAAAAATCCCAAGCGTTAAGACGACGTGAAGGGTTCCCTGGGTGGCTCCGAAATAGTCTGACTATGTTCTGGGTCACCTCACCGGAGGGAACGGCATGAGGGAGGGACTATGCGTGGTTCGATTACGCGGCTGAGCAAGAAGATCGGCTGCGGCTTCATTCTTGGTGAAGACTGCTTTGAGGCTTACTTCGATCTCTCTTCATTGGAAGGAATCGACATCCGAGCGCTTTCGATTGGGAGAACTGTGGAATACCAGGAGCACTTTGGACACGAGCGGTTGCGAGCCGCCAAGGTACGGGCGATACCGAATCCACAGCGCGCGTCCGCAGGTCAGAGTTGAACTCTTTAACTGTCCTTCGGTCTTCTCTGGAAGTGGCAAAGTGGGTATCGCGTGCACAGCTCATGGACCGGGTGGGACGAGCTGGAGTGCTAGGCGAGGAGGAAATGGGAGCGAAAAGATCGATCAGGCAACCAAGGGTCAACTTCGTTCCGCCCAAGGCATTGATGGCTTTGATAGTGAGAATCCGCCCCCGGCTTAGTCGGGAGAAAAAGGAGTACGAACACAAAATGGCAACTTACTGTTTCGAATGCGGAGTAGAAGTACCGGAAGACCGGAAGGTCATGCTCAAAGGTAAAGTGTTTTGCTCACCGACTCACGCGAAAACAAGGAGGAAAGTAGCTGCGCCGCCACAAATCAAGCCTGCTGCGCCAGCGTCGGCTCCCCCAAGCACGCCAACCCAAGCTCCGGCCGAACAACCTTCCACCCTTGGGCAAGCAACCGGAACTCCTGCGGCGGTCCCGGCGAAGTCGGCTCAGAGCTAGCACGAACCGAGGGGCGGGATTTTGACGTGTCGAGTAGGAGTAAGCAATGAGGGCGAAGGGATCAATCACGCAATTGCTCAGGGACAAACGGCCCGGCTACATTCTGGGCGAAGACGGCTGCATGGTCGCGTTCGACCAATCCTCGCTCGAGGGACTGGACTCCCAAGAACTCTCCATCGGGGACTGGGTCGAGTACGAGGAGCTGGACCGGATGGAAGGCAGGCGAGCGGCCAGAATCAAACCGATTTTTATCCATGGACACGACAGGTGATCAACGAGACGCCAGGGACTAACAAGGGTTCACTTCCATGAGACTTGTTGCAAACATTTTGACTCCACTGACGGCGTTCTGTCTGTTCGGAAGCGGCTTTGATTGGGCGGTGCGAGAAAAACAGTTTGGCCAACCGATGATCGAGCGGGCAAACGAGGACGGCGGGAGAGTTGACGCGGTACTCCTCCGCGTTCAATGTAACGATCAAACGGGCGATCCGCAGCTCGCTCACGTGCGTTCGGCACATAAGGGTGAACAATACTCTTCGGAGAGGCTACCAGATCCTGCTTTTCTAAAGTATCGATTATTGTTCAGCCCCAATGCTCTCAACCTCACGGCAAGAAGCAGGAACACACTCAAATGTGCAGCGGCATGGTTACGCCAACATCGTGAGGATCGAGTTCTCATCGTCGGGTATTGCGACGCTTCGGGTTCGGAGGCTTGCACCGCAGCGCTTGCGGAACGGCGTGGAGAGATCGTTCGGCAGTTCCTGTTGAGTCTCGGCGCCGAGCCGGACCAAATTGCAGGAGTCAAAGGTTGGGACAATCTGGATCAATCATGCCGGGTTGAAACAGCAAAGTGCCAACGACTGAATCGTAGCGCGCGGTTGTTCATAAAGGGTTCTGCTGGGAGCCTCAGGTGAACCAGCAAAGGGAAAACCGATGCGAGTTTCAAACCAGTCCTACGATGAACGTACGAACTGCCGAATCTAGATTTGGTATTTGGATAAAGGCGTGCTGCACAAGCGAGCAGTTGCGCAGCAATGTCCGCGGCTCACGGCTGCAAACGATGAAAGTTTTATAACCTCTTACAGGAGATTCTCATTCCCTCCGACCTGCTGACGGGCGAAAAACTCATCCCGTATCCGGAACGAGCGGTACTAGAAAAATAATATGGGTGATTGGCTACCGAAATCAGTTCTATGTCTTAGGTCGTACACGAAACGTCTGTTCGTGGCGGACCTCCTAGCTGGTATAACCGTCGGACTTGTCGCGCTTCCTTTAGCGATGGCCTTCGCCATCGCTTCGGGCGTTCCCCCCCAAGCAGGCCTGTATCTGTCTCTTATACACAT
>CAXMLS010000903.1:0-2874 GCA_964194235.1 uncultured bacterium
GCTATATATAGCATCGCGGCCAGCCAGCCAGCACTCCTGCGCCAATTTTATATCTTCCGGGTCGGTTTCCGCTCCGCCGATTTTCACGAAACCACGCCCCATCGGACGAATTTCAAATTTGTCGTCGCCCAGCATCTTCGCGGCGTCCAGTTCGCCGTAGTGCCAAGAACCTTTGATGAATTGCACCATCAGAACGCGAAGGCCCTGCCCCACCGCGCGAAAGGCCGTGCCAAGCGCGCAGGTAGTTTTACCCTTACCCGGCCCGGTGTAAACGATCAGTAGTCCTTTTTCTTCCGGCATGCGTAGCGACCTACTAGAGAGAAGGATTCAAAAATAAAACGCGAAAGGAATAAAGTGTGAGGACGGATCAATTAAACGTCAAGCCGACGACTTCTATACCTCGTTTCAATCACGAGACAACGACTCACACCAATTGCAGGCGTTTTGTAAATTCAGATGCGATGGATTGAATGCGCTCCTGCGTTGCAGCGGGCAGCGCCGTTTTCGGCTTGGCGTGAGGATCGGACAGCACGATCCACAAACCAGGTCTGTAAACCTCGTCGTCACCGGGACAAATCGCGCCGGTCAACTGAACGAGCTCCAGCGGCAAAGGAGTCGAATGGGTGAAATCCAGATTGGCGTTCTCCGGTGAATTCCCTTGAAGCGGAGGATGTGCGAGAAGGTCCATTAGCACGCCACGAGCGTCATCCACCAGATCGCGAAATCCTTGTGAGACGAGAATCGAATCGATGTCCCGCGGAGTAGGCTGCTCCAATTCGTTCAGATCGTAATCGGGCAGCGGCTTATCGAGCGGAATTTCTATAGTGGCGCAGGGCTGGTTTTCGTCGGCAACGACGCGGATGGACATATTTACCTTCAGACAGAGACTACCGGGGATAAGCGCTACCGGAGAGAATTGCAAAAGCGCGATAGAGCTGCTCAGCGAGCATAGCACGGGCAAGTTCATGCGAAAAAGTCATGGCGCTCAGGGATACTTTCTGATTCCCTCGCTGGCGAATTTCATCAGGGAATCCGTCGGCCCCGCCGCAAACGAAGACCAGTTCCCGCGTGCCGCGATCGCGATGATCGGCGAGCCATTTCGCAAAAGCATTTGAATCGAGATTTTTTCCTGAATCGTCCAGAAGGATCACCGTAGCCCCGCGATCGAAGACCAACTTTTTGAGAGAGGCCTCTGTCTCTCGAACTTCGGTAACCTCGATGGGCGAGAACCGGCTGATACGTTTCACGTAGTCGTCCACCATCGCCCTGATTTCCGGGCGCCGGGTCTTGCCAATCATCGTCAAGCGCAAACGCATTACTTCAAACCGTACTTTTTGCGCTTTTCCAGCAAAGTTTTGCGGCTGATACCGAGGCTGTCGGCAGACTGGCTGATTTTGTAATGCATGGCCTCAAGCGTGGCGGCGATCGCTTCCCGCTCCACATCTTCCAACGATCGAAGATTCGTAAGTACTTTTGGCACGAGTGCGCGCAAATTCTCGGGAAAATCTGAGGGCTCTAGCAATTCCACTACCTCACCGGCAGCGTCGTGGTTGGAAGGCGTAAATACGACTGCCCGTTCCAGCACATTGCGGAGCTCGCGCACATTCCCAGGCCACGAATAAGCAACCAGCATCCGGCGTGCAGCTTCACCAAGCTGAATGTTGGGGCGCGCGTGGATTGTCCGTAGTGCGGTCAGGAGGTGACCCGCGAGTGGCAGGATATCGGCACGACGTTCACGGAGCGGCGGCACAGCGAGGGCCAGTACATTCAATCGAAAATACAGGTCTTCGCGAAAATTGCCTTCCTTCACCGCCGCCGGCAAATCCACGTTGGTGAGCGCAATCAGCCGAGCCTCGATGTGAATTGTTTCAGTGCCGCCGAGCCGCTCGAAAGTGCGCTCCTGCAAAACTCGCAGCAGCTTGCCTTGCGCACCGGGCAACAATGCCGCCACCTCATCAAGAACGATGGTCCCCGCGCCGCCCAACTCGAAGCGGCCGAGCTTACGTTCTACCGCCCCGGTAAATGCACCGCGCTCATGGCCGAAAAGTTCGCTCTCGACCAATTGCGGCGGCAGGCTCGCGCAATCAATTTTCAGAAATGGCGCATCACGGCGAGGACCAAGCTCGTGGACGAGACGCGCGAGGTAATCTTTGCCCGATCCGCTTTCTCCCGAGATCAGAATGGTAGTGGCAGCGGCGGAAACTTTCTGCGCAAGTTCGAAGAGGCGAAGCGATGCGGGATCCTCACAAATCCACGGCAATCGCTCCGAGGCCATCAGGAAACTGCTTCACCTGAAAAACGCGTGGGATCTTCCGAGGAATGACGTTGTGAGATTTCGTGTCCCAGGCTTTCAGGAGCGTCCGGAATTTCCAACTTCGGCGCGGATCGCCACAATCTCTCCAGATCGTAATACTTGCGGGCCTGTTCGCCGAACACGTGCACCACAAAACTTCCAAAGTCCAGCAGTGCCCATTCCGCGGAGCGTTGTCCTTCGCGGTGTACCGGCGAGCGTCCGGCATCTTTGTGCAATTGCTCCTCGATCTCCGAGCAAATGGCTTGCACCTGCGGCGTACTGAAGCCCGTGCAGATGATGAAGTATTGCGTGAATGCACCAAGGCCGCTGAGATCCAGCACGGTGATGGCGCCGGCCTTTTTTTCTTGCGCGGCTTCCACCGCGATTCGCACGCTTGTTGGAAAGGATTCTAATTTCACTGGTATAAGCCCTGTTTCAAAATGTATTCCTCGACTCGGGCGGAAACAAGCCCATGGATGGATTGACCGCGATTCGCGCGGCGGCGAATATCCGTTGCGGAAACGTCACTGGAAACGTTTTCTAACAAATAGACAGTACTGCGACTGTCTCTTATACACATC
>CAXMLS010000904.1:0-2740 GCA_964194235.1 uncultured bacterium
ATGTGTATAAGAGACAGGTGTTGGGCTCTTCCAAAGTGCGCCCGCGGCTGGAAGGCGATTTCACTACCGCGGACAAACTGGGAATTTACATGCAGGTGTACAACCTGAAGCCCGACGAGAAAACCCACAAATCAAGCGCCACCTTTCAGTACACCGTGAAAAAGGGCGGCACGCAGGTTATGCAGTTCAAGGAAACGTCGGACGACATGAAGCAGACCGGCGACCAGATCACCATCGAGCGGCTGCTGCCTTTAACGACACTCGCGCCGGGAAAATATTCGCTGGAAGTCAACGCCACGGACACACTTTCCAAGCAGACCATTTCGCGTACTGCGGACTTCACCGTCAAAGTAGCAGTTGAGACCAAGAGTGCGGCGAATGTAACGCCGGGAGGTAGTGCAAAGTGAATCGAGGTTTCTTCCCAACCCGGGGGGCCCTGATATTCACGTTGTTTGCTACGGCAGCGGTTTTATCTTTTGCAACAAAACCCGCGGCCGCGCAGGCGAAGCTCGCGGCAAAAGCTACCGCCGGGAAGCTCGCCGGAGTTGTACTGGACGCTGCAGGCACGCCGCAAATGGGCGCCAGCGTGGAACTGCTTGACGATATGTCCGGTGTATCTGCGGCTCGCGGATTTTTAACGAACACGCAGGGAGTTTTTCGCGGCGAGCGTCTTTCTCCCGGTCTGTATACCGTGCGCGTAACGCTGGCCGGTTTCCTGCCCAGCCTCGAAAAACATATTCGCATCAATTCCAATATCACTACCGTTGTGCGCGTGGAGATGGAGTCGATGTTCGCGTCGCTCGATCAACTGCGGCGCCCTCCGGTAAACACCACGGTCGATGGCGATGATTGGAAATGGGTGCTGCGTTCGGCGTCTGCCACGCGGCCGGTCCTCGAGTGGATGGGCGGCACGCAAGTGGCGGCGTCAAACGGGAGCGCGGATCACCGCATGCCGCGGTCACCGCACGCGCGGCTGGAATTTACCGATGGCGCGCGCCATCCAGGTTCGGGATCGAATCTAGTGTCCGCTCCGGCCACCGCGTTTGCCTACGACCAGAAAATGGGCGGCACCAGCCGCATGATTTTTGCCGGGCAGATGAGCTACGACCAGGACGCCCCGGCGGGTAGCATCGCCACCGTATGGCTGCCGACCGGTTCATTGGGAGCTGGCCCGCACACTGCGCTGGTGTTGCGCCAAGCCAAACTGGGCGAGGATGCGCTGACATTTCGCGGCGTGCGCGTCGATCAGGGCGGAGGAATCGCCATCGGCGATCGCGCGATTCTCAGCTACGGCGGAGAATATGTGCTCGTGGGATTGGGCGCGGCGGCTTCCTCGATTCGCCCGCGCGCGAAACTGGACGTCCGGGTTTCGGACGATTGGAGCGCCACATTAATTTTTACTTCCCTGCCGAATGGGCCGGGTCCACTGGAAGCTACCGAAGGCGAAGATGGCAACAATGCGCTGAGGGCGGCTCTGAACGAATTGGATGGATTCCCCACCTTGCTTTGGCGCGGCGGCAAGCCCGTGCTGCAAAGCGGCTGGCACGAGGAGCTCTCCGCGACCCGCAAATTGGGTGAGCGCGGCAAGCTGCAGGTCGCTGGATTTCACGATGACAATCGCCACGTAGCCGTTTTCGGGCGCGGAACCGGTTTGCCCGCCAGCGATTATTTCCAGGATTATTTTTCCAACGGCTTTGCCTACGATGGCGGCTCGTCCAGCACCTGGGGCACTCGTGTGGCATTGCGCGAAAAATTGGATGACGACGTTGAAGTCACCGCGGTCTATTCGTTTGCCGGAGCTTTGGCTCCTGATGAAGATTTGAATGGTGCATTACGGGATGCCTTGCGCACGGCCTCGCGGCATTCCCTGGCGGCCAGCGTCTCGGCCAAGGTTCCGCGCACCAATACCCGGCTGGAAACCGGATACAAATGGGTCAACGGCGTGACCGTTTCGCGAGTCGACCTGTATGGCGAATCCATTTTCCAGGTTGAACCCTACCTGCATGTAGGATTGCGGCAGCCCCTTCCGAAATTCGCGCTGGGTCACTGGGAAGCCATCGCTGACTGCGACAATTTACTGGCGCAAGGCACGGTAGCGCTCACCACCCGTGACGGTCACATGAGCCTGGTTCCGGCATTCCGGAGTTTCCGAGGCGGCTTAAGCGTACAGTTTTGACAATTACGGCTCTCAAAAGCCATATCTGCTCTTCTGAATAACGTATCTCCTCTGGACGGCTTCCTGGTTTGTTCTCTGATGTAGTAGAAAAACAAAGCGCTTAGATGGATTTGTGAATACACTTAGTTGGACTTTGATTTGCATCGGATTAAAGGTAGGGTGTATCCCTGTCTGGCCATAGCATGAAACAAAACCTTCGCGTAAGTCTCGGAGCCGTTGTGCTGGCGTTGGCCACGCTTGCTGCGGTTATCTTCGCTTTCCTGAACTTTCAGCAGCGCAGCAGGTTTGAGGTTGTGGATGACGGCGTGGCCTGGCTGGACACCGACCATGGCGTAGAGGCTTGGAAAGTCACCCCAGGTTCGTCCGGTGCGTTGGCGGGGATACGGCCCGGCGACCGCCTGGTGGAAATAGATGGCGCAAAAGTGGCGCGGGCCGTTCAAGTCACCATGCGCCTGACGCGCGCGGGATTGTGGACCCAGGTTCGCTACAAATTGTCGCGCCAGGGCCAGGAATTTGAGACGCCGCTGGTTACCGCGCCTGCCGATAAACCCCTTTCCATAGAAA
>CAXMLS010000905.1:0-1878 GCA_964194235.1 uncultured bacterium
CCCGCCACGGCGGGCAAGCTGCGCAGGGCGACGCGTTCGCTCTGCTCGGGGCAAGCAGGAGCGAATGCGCGGAAAAAACGTCGCCCCGCTTCGGTGGGAATGACTGGTTTGGGCCTTCCGGCGGGGCCTGGGCTTGATGGCGGGCATGGGTCACCGACACGTCAGGGATTATTTCTCGCGCGTCTATTGGTGGGTGCAACAGCCTCTGCGATACTGTCTTAACGAAACCCTGAAGAAACCGCGAGGCTGACGTGACCGGCAACGAAATCCGCGCCGCATTCCTAAAGTTCTTTGAAGAGCACGGGCATCGCATCGTGCGCAGCAGTTCGCTGGTGCCGCACGGCGACCCGACGCTGCTGTTCACCAACGCAGGGATGAACCAATTCAAAGATGTGTTCCTGGGGCAGGAGCAGCGGGAATACAAACTAGCCACTACGGCGCAAAAATGCGTTCGCGCCGGCGGCAAACATAATGACCTGGAAAACGTCGGGTTCACGAAGCGCCATCACACGTTTTTTGAGATGATGGGCAATTTTTCGTTCGGCGATTATTTTAAACGAGAAGCCGTGGGCTTCGCGTGGGAACTGATTACCGCGCCCAACCGGTTCGCGCTACCGAAAGAAAAGCTGTACGTTACGATTTTTGGCGGCGCGGAAGTAGCTCCGGGAAAGAAACTGGGGACTGACGAAGAAGCCCGCAGTTGCTGGCTCGCCGAGAAGGTCCCTGCCGACCGTATCCACGCCATTCCCGGCCTTAAAGAAAATTTCTGGGCCATGGGAGACACCGGGCCGTGCGGCCCGTGCAGCGAAATTCATTACGACATGGGCGCGATCGCTTCCGATGAAGGCCACGCCGATTGTAAGTTTCCCTGCGACTGCGGCCGCTACGTAGAAATCTGGAACCTGGTCTTCATGCAATTCAATCGCAGCGCTTCGGGCGAACTCGCTGCTTTGCCGAAGCCATCCATCGATACTGGGGCCGGGCTGGAACGGCTGGCCGCGGTGATACAGGGGAAGCTCAGCAATTTCGACACCGACCTGTTCCAGCCGCTGATTCAAAAAGCCGGCGAGCTTACCGGCGGCACGCGTTACGGGCAAGATGCGAAATCCGATGCTTCCCTGCGCATCATCGCGGACCACGCGCGGGCCGCGACGTTTCTGGTTTCGGACGGCGTAATTCCCTCCAATGAAGGCCGCGGCTATGTGCTGCGCAAAATTATTCGACGCGCGCTGCGCCATGCAAATTTGCTGCAGCCAAGCGGCACCGTGCTGCCGGATATGGCGGAAGCCGTGCGGCTCGAGATGGGCGACGCCTATCCGGAATTGAACGAGCACTTCGATCGCGTTCGGCAGATTTTGCTGGGCGAAGAGCAACGATTTGCCCGCACGATTACGGTTGGCCTGAAAAAGTTTTCGGAGTTCGCCACCGATCAACAAACCAGCGGGCGAAGTGCGGCTCCTTCCCTGTCCGGCGAAAAAGCGTTCATGTTGTACGACACGTACGGGCTGCCGCGAGATTTCATCGAAGATGTGGCACGCGACGCGGGAATCGCGGTGCAATGGCCGGAATTCGAACGCGCCATGCACGAACAACGCACGCGCGCGCGCGCGTCATGGAAAGGCGCGACCAAAGAGAGCGCAAATCCGGCCTACGCGAAGATCGCGGAAACTTTCAAGACGGAGCCCGGTTTTTATTTCGGCACGACCGCCAAAGATTGCTGCATCGAAGCGATCATCACCAAGAACGGCCCGGTGAATGAGCTTCGGCCCGGCGAAAATGGCGAAGTGGTTCTGGACCGCACGGCGATTTACGCGGAATCCGGCGGACAGATGGCGGACACCGGCGGCTTCTATGACAGCGCCGAAACACAACGGCTGG
>CAXMLS010000906.1:0-2638 GCA_964194235.1 uncultured bacterium
CCAAATTTGCAGGCGACTGGTATAATCCTTCCCATGACCCTCGTGGAAATTACGTTCGAGCTGCAGTCTCCCATTACCGATGCGCAGCTTCGCCATCTCAGCGAATTCGCAAACACCTACGGCCTGCGCCGCTTCCGCCTCGACGAAACAAAAAGCTTCATCTCCTTCGAGTACGACGCCTCGCGCCTCCGCCAGACGCAAGTCGCCGCCGCACTCGCCGGCGCCAACGTAGCCGTCAAACGCATCGTCCCGCAGCACGGAAACGAAATCATCCCCGCTTAGACTCTAATGATCACGATCAACTTCGAAGTTGAGAGAAATTAAAAGGCAATGCCAGCCGCACGGTTGTAGAGCCGCCCTATTGGTGATCACTCTTGGAGTGATAGTTAAGCAGGTGAAAGCGCTTCTGAAGCGTTGTGTGGTATTTATGCCATACGACTGCCACACCGAAAAGAACCAGGGAAAAACCAGCATACACTGCGATTGCTGCATAATCATTCATCCCGTATCCTCACCGCAACTTCTCGCAAACAATTCCAAGTGTTAACAGAAACAAGGAAAGTCCACAGACCGCCAAAACAAATGTTACAGGAAGATTTCCGTCATATTTGAGCGAGTACTCCAACAGAAAAAACACTGGAACGAGAACAGCTGCTTCTCTAAGGAAGTCTCCCAGCATTTCTACTACGTCTTTCGTTTTCCTTGTCGGCAACTCGCCCAACCCTGTTAGAGTTTCGTTATGATGACAGGGTTGTAACGTACGAAGCTGAGCCTGTAAAGCATTATATTCATTAGGCTCGCGCATATGTGCCGCGTCAATGGAGCTTTCGACAATTCTAGGAAACGTGCTTTAGCCGCGCTGAGACGAAGCACGCGTACGTAAGAACGAGCAGATGTGCACAAAAAAGTGGGGTTCCCGCTTGGGACCGGGAACCCCGAGAAGGCGCGCTCCATTGTCGGTGTCGTTTTCACACCGACGCGTGGGGTCATCCATCCTAGCTTCCCTCTCAGAGGCAGGTGGGAACGATTCGCAAAAAATGGCGAGCAAGCCCCTTCCCCCTCACTCACCACTTCTTACTAATCGTCATGTGAAACGCGCCTACGCTTTCCGGTAATGCAATAGCGCGGCCATTCATGCAGCCCACTTCACTCCCCTAAATCTCCTGCTATCTTCATCTTGATAAACTCGTACTGAATCGACGTGTTCCAATCCGCCCTTTGCAGTTCAATTCGGAACGAGAAAACCAAATCGGAACCTGGCCTCTTGAATCCTCACACGCGCCCGAGTCTGACCCAGTCCTAAAACTTTAGTAATACTTTTTCGTTCTCCGCCGATCTATGGGTTTTTTTGCCATAACGCCACAACATCAATCATGAACTCGCAGTTTCCTTCGGCCATTACGCTCTTCGCGCGTCGGTATCGCATTGCTGTTCAATCGCTGCTGCTGGCTCTGATCGCTTGTATCGCTCTGCCCATTACCACGCTCTTCGCCGACGTTCCCTCTCGCCTGCAAACTGTACCCACACCGGCCTGCTCGTGCCCTTGTCACGAAGCCACCGCCCGCCACGGCTGCACCAAATTGTGTGACGCTAAAAGACGCGCCACTCGCTGGCTCGCCACCTCCTGCATGAAGCCGCGCTTCAGACCGCCTCAAGACAAATCCGGGGCCGGTCCGCATTTCGCGCACCCGCCGCACGCCGAGCACGCCCAACGCATGCAATAGTTATCTTTTTTCCAGTGATCGCACTCACCTATGACTCATGCATTCGTGCAAATTTCAAATTACTCCACTTCGCTAATGGACCAGATATCCCCTCCCTGCAACCGGAAGCGGTCGAACAACACCCACTTTCCATCCGGCGACAGGACCGGGTAGTCGATTCTCACGTCAGAGTCGGAAAACTCGTAAACCTTTTCCGGCTTTCCGCCATTAACGGGCGAGACCCACAGAACTTTGTGCCCAACAACGTCTACAACACGCGATTGATCCGGCGACAACGAGAGGTGTGAGCCACCTTTGACGTCAGCAAACGGCTGCGGCTCGCTCCCGTCGAGCGAAACCTTCATCGCAGCGGGCTTACCACCACATGTGCATCGATAAATCACGCTTCTTCCACCAACCGACCAGCGCATGAAATGTCCTGTGACGCCGGTATTCGACAATTGACGCGCGCCGGTCCCGTTGGAATTCATAATCCAGACTTCCAGCCGTCCGCTCTGGTCAGACTGGTACGCGATTAGCGCGCCATCTGGCGAATAGAAGGGGTTCACATTCACGCCAGAGTTCGCTGTCAATTGTTTGGGCGCGCCACCGGTGACTTCCATTTCCCACACGTTCGGGCTTCCCGAGCGCGAAGAGAAGAACGCAATCTTCTTCCCGTCCGGCGACCAAGTCGGTTGGAAATCGCCGCCGTGCCCGGTCGTAAGTTGCCGCACGCTGGAATCCGCAAAGGAATATAGCCAGACATTCATGTCTCCTGATCGGTCGGAGTTGAATGCGATCATTTTTGCGTTAGGCGACCACGCGCCGCGGCTGTCTTCTCGTGTAGTGCTGATCAAACTCTCGGGCGCACCACTCGCTTGTTGGGTTTGCGAAGAAACGGGAAGCCGCCAGATGTCGGCATTCTGGCGTAGCGT
>CAXMLS010000907.1:0-1635 GCA_964194235.1 uncultured bacterium
AGATGTGTATAAGAGACAGGTATAGCGGACGGGATCAATCACAACATCGCCTCTTTCGATCGACTGCTCCGGCTGCTTAGTGGGTGGGTCCTTCACCAACATCTTCACCCGGCGAAGAACTTCGTGCGGCTTGATCGGCCTCGTCATGAGGCTTGGTCTACAACATCGGACTCTACTCGTCTCCACGCTCTAAACCGTCCGCCCGATAAAAATCATGAGGGGCACCGGTCTTAAGGCTCTCAACAAGCGAGTTTTTCAACAAAGTTGTGTCGTGGCCATCTCCCGCCGAGCGGAGTCGATCATGACCACATCAGGAACAAGGCATTTCAGCCGCAAAACGGTGGCGTCCGATCCACTCGTCACGCGGACTTGGTGTCCTTCCTTCTGCAGGATCTCTACCAGTTCAAAAAGTTCTCTGTCGTCGCTAAAGATCAGAATTTTGCCGTGGTGGTCCTCGCATCCCTCGGTTTAAAACATGTTCATCGTCTCAGCTACGCCGAGATAGCCAACGAGCATAAGAACCTTTTATTAACGGCGCATGACTACGACAGAATTACTTGCGAGCGACGGAAGCAGCGAACCAAAGAGCATGGCGTGCGATTTTTTTGGCGCAGCTCAAGAAATGGATGGGATAACTCCGGTCCCTTTGGGATAGCGAAGGCGGTCGTTTCAGGATCAGTTCATCGCTTTTTCGCTCAGCTAATCGCACTCTGCCAAAGCAAGCAAGTGCCAAATCGCCCAGCAGCAACGTTGGTCTTGCTTGACATGGAATGCCTGACCCGAAAATAAAGCGCTGTCAGTGTTGGAGTTCCCCTTGAACCGCCCGTAAGTGCAAATGACTCCTACGTAGGTTCCACCTTCATAGGAGCAGCTGTTCAGCAAACCTGCTCGTAGTTTCCACCTGACCGATCCAGTACCTAGAAGGTCTTGTGCACGCTGCTGTGCTGGCCGTATTAGTCCACGCTGGTGTCCCGCTGCGCGCAGCCTTCGTGGGATCGTGCCGTCCGAGCCCGCAAATTTTCGCCGCGTGAACCTCTCTCTTTTCTCGATTGGAGTTGGCTTGATGAGCATTTCCATAGTGCTCGCCTCATACCGTACGTTTCCCGCCACGCGCGGTCTTTCAGGCCATCCCACCGATCGCCTGGATGTTGCTCCGACGATTGTCGGAGTCCTAGTTGCCTCGGTGGGTGGGGTCCGCATAAGCCTGTTCGCGCCCTCGGACTCTCTCTCTGTGCGGCTGCCTCCTCCTCCTCGTCTCCATTGGTGCACCTTCGGCCGCCGGATGGTTGCTGGCTACCCGACCTGACTTATCGAATAAGACTTTTTGGCCACTTTTACTACTTCGCATCCTCGGTGTTATTTTCGCGACGACAGCCATGCTCCGTTGGAGAATCCGCGGCGATAATCCTGAACAGGGAAATGGTCGCCTGGGGGGGAACAACCACCGGACGAGGGCCGCGCCGGTTCCACCAGTCGACGTTTTAACACGCTGATAACAGAATACCGAATAGAATTCGTGGATAGATGATTTGGCCAAACTTTCAGGGAGATGTCGAGTGAAGCTAAGAACTGGAATCTCGTTTGTGTTTCTATCCATTTTGGTTGGGTCGCGCGTTTCTGCACAATCCAATTCCT
>CAXMLS010000908.1:0-3313 GCA_964194235.1 uncultured bacterium
TTCCTCCACTGCGCAAGCCGACTCCTTCGCAGGAGCGAAGGAGCAGGAAAATGCGTCGGCCCGCTTCGGTCGGAATGACACGTTTTTGCTTCAATCAGTGCGACCTTGCGAACGGAATGTTCCGCTCGCGATCACTAAAAAATAACTAACAAATCGGACTACAAAAACCATGGAAACCTACGACATTATTTGTTTTGGCGCCGGGCCTACGGGGCTGGCGTGTGCCATCGAAGCGAAACGGGCGGGGATGCGTTCGCTGGTGATCGATAAAGGCAGCTTGTGCAACTCCATTTTCAACTACCCGGTGAACATGGTGTTTTTTACTACGCCGGAACTGCTGGAGATCGGAGATTTGCCGCTGGTGTGCGCGGCGGAGAAACCGACGCGCGTGGAGGCGCTGAAGTATTACCGGAAAGCGGCGGAACATTACGCGCTGGAATTGCGGTTATTCGAACTCATCGAAGGGCTGGAGGGCGGCGACGGGCATTTTATCGTGACCACGCGTGCGCAAGACGGCGCGGAGCATAAATATCGGGGTAAAAAGATTGCAGTGGCGACGGGTTATTACGATTTGCCGAACATGATGGGAGTGCCAGGCGAAAATCTGGCAAACGTTTCGCACTACTACACGGAGCCGCATGCGTACTGGCGGCAGGATGTTGTGGTGGTCGGTGGGAAAAATTCGGCGGCGGAGGCGGCGCTGGATTTATATCGGAACGGAGCGCGCGTGACGTTGGTGCATCGCGATAAGGAACTTGGGAAAACTATCAAATATTGGGTGCGGCCGGACATTGAGAACAGGATTAAAGCGGGCCAGATTCAAGGGATGTTTGAGACACGGGTGAAAGAATTTACCGAGGACTTTGTGGTGGTGGAGAATCATAGCGGCGAGAAGCGGCTGCCGGCGAAACAGGTTTTTGCGTTGACGGGTTATCACCCCGACTACACGTTTATTAAAAGCCTGGGAGTGAAGCTGGACGAGCAGACGCTTAAGCCGGATCTGAATCCGGAGACGCTGGAGAGCAATGTGCCGGGGATTTTTCTGGCCGGCGTAGTTATCGGTGGGCGGCACACGAGCGAGATTTTTATTGAGAATGGACGATTCCACGGGAAACAGATTATTGATTCGCTGGCGGGGAGAGTGGCGGCGGGACGATAGCGCGACCGGAAATTTGCCCGATGAGTGGGCGTTTGTTAAACTCCGTGCATGGCCTCAGGTCTTCGTGAAGTAGGCGAAACGTTCAATGCGCTGGTGAAGGGCTTCAGCGTGACGTTTCGCAACATGTTCCGCAAAACGGTTACAGAAAATTATCCCTACGAAAAAGTGCATTTTCAGGCGCGGTATCGCGGCATTCATGTGCTGCACCGCGATGAAAGCGGACTGGAAAAGTGCGTGGGCTGTTTTCTGTGCGCGGCGGCTTGCCCGGCGAACTGCATTTATATCGAGGCGGCGGAAAATACGGATACCAAGCGAATGTCCGCGGGCGAGCGTTATGCCAGCGTTTACAACATAGATTATTCGCGGTGCATTTTCTGTGGGTATTGCGTGGAAGCTTGCCCGACGGATGCGATCACGCATGGACATGGATTTGAACTGGCGACCTACGACATTAATTCGCTGATTTATCGCAAAGAGCAGTTGCTGGAGAAGCATCCGTTAGAAGCGACAACACCCTCCGCGCGATAAATTCTTAGGTAAAAACTAAGTGGGATTTTAAAAGCACACCCGATTCCGGGTGTGCTTTTTTTTTGGCCGCGAATAAAAACTCAAAAGCTGGAAGCGAAGCATAAACCGAAGAGAAGTCAGTCCATAGGCAAGGAACTCCGCCGGATCTGGGTCTTATAAAGGATATAAAGCAGCGGATACGTAAGTCGGTGGAGGCAAGGATGAGCAACGCCGGATGGATGCACCAAAGGAACGCGGGCACGATGCGCAACGACGTGGCGCGTATGTGCTGGAGGCGTGCTTTAACGAATGGAGCAATGGAGATCTCCGGGCGCGTATCGAAACAAAAGTTTCCGGGCGCACCGGGAGGGGACCGGCTGGCCAGGAGTGGGTATAGCGCGATTGGCGAAAAACTGTGCGACTGGGGCGCCAGATTCGCTTCGAAACTACGAAACGCGGCTGGGAACAGGCGGCGGGAGCGCCTGATCCGTGAAGAAATTATCGGACACAGAATGCGCGCTGCACTGGGGGTCAGACGCGGACGGATCATTGGGCGGACCTATGGCCGAACGCTCGCGCTGCTCCATCAACCAACGCGCGAGCATCGCGCAGGCGTTTTCATCGAGCCACTGATCGAGCAGCGTAGCGATTTCCTTGCGGAGATTGGCGGCGTGGCTTAAGCGCGTCAACTCGTAAGACTGCAAAGATGTGCGGGAAGCGGACAAAAGGAACGTCCACGGCGGCTGCGTTTTATAACGGGTCACGGGATTCTCCTGTGGGGACAGGGAGTGCAGGGTAACACTGTAGTAACTATAGTCAAGAGTAACCCAGAGGTAGAGGTCTGTGGAAAATTGTGCAAAATTTGGCGGGGCAGACGGGACGGGATCAGCGACGGCGCCCACCAGTTTGTTTGTGTCGGAGACGGCGCGCGAATGCGCGCGATGAAGATACAGGCTTGCAGCGCCTGCGCTGGGGACTATGAAGATCCGGACCGCAGCGCCGGAGAAGACGATGAGCAGGAAGAGGAAGCGGATGACGATGGCGTTGAGGAGTGATCAGAAAGAGAGAGAAGGAATGACGCGGAAAATTCGAAGGCGGGACCCTCGGCCTCGGCCGCTGAAAAGACAACGGGACGTGCTTTGCGACGTGATGTTGTCCGCGGGCGCGTGCGAGACATGGTTGACGTTGGTGGAACTAGCGCGATTGACGCATTACGGTGAAGCGAGTATTTCGGCGCAACTGCGGCATCTGCGGAAACCGGAGTATGGCGCGTTTGTGGTCGAGAAGCGGCGACGAGAAGTGGAAGAGATTTTATGCAGTACGGAGCACGGGCCGATCTGGGAGTACCGATTGTCGCGAGGATTCGCGGGGCAAGACTCGCGTGCGCCTGGGCGCGATGACGAGATCGGCGCTGTGACGATGGCTAGTTGACAAACTTTGCTTGCAGGCTCGAGTGACAGCGCTTTGTGAATAAGAGTTTTTTTAGATCGTTCCGTCGACGGCGGCGGGGGAGAAGCGATGAGCGTGAAACCGGAACTGGCGTTTGATGTGTGTTGGGAAGTTTATCGCGGGGCACGGGAGGTGCTGGAATCGAAGCGGGGGATTTCGGCGCTGAACTGGAAGGACACGGGGAAGTTTTTATGGCGG
>CAXMLS010000909.1:0-3947 GCA_964194235.1 uncultured bacterium
ATGTGTATAAGAGACAGGGCATAGGTGTATTGCTTTTCGGCCAGGAAGCCGGCGGTGTAATCCACGGCGGCCATGTAATGATAAAAACCGTTGGGCAATTCAAAACGGCGCCGGGGTTGAACCAGTACTTCTCCACGGGCTTGTTTGCGCAAGCTATCCTCGACGGCTTCCAAAGCCAACGCCATCGTAAATACCGACCGCACTTCCGTTTCATTGATATGCAGGGCCATCGAGTTAAATGTTGAACTCCCGCGCGAACTAAAACAGATCAGCTAAAACCGAATCATTCTCTCACACTGCATTATCGCGGGTGTTTCTTCTTGCCCGCGTCGCGAGCCTGAGGTTTAGATTTCACAATATTGACGGTGCCGCGTTCGCCTATCCGGCGCACGACGGTTTGTATCAATCGATACACGCGCTCCTCTTTGCCGCCGTCTTTGGTTAGAAAACGAAACTCCGGTTCCGCCTTGGGACCCTTGCCGATTCGTATGGGAATCTGTCCGCACAAATTATTTTCGATGAACGCCGTTTCATAACGTGTTTTTTTCACGTTCCAGGTATACACGCGAATATTGGTGAAATCGCAGACCTGCGCTTCCGACCCACGCGTTCCCGCGACCAGATACTGCGGCTTCGCACCGGAGGCATCGGCAATGCGGTTCAACTCAAACCACGCCACGGGTCGAACATTCGCGGACGCCGTGCCTTCCCTCACTGCATCGGGCAAATCCAGTTCCACGAAGCGTCCGATGATCCAACCGGCAATAGGAATGGTTTGATCGCCTGGTTGCGTCGTGGTGGTCGCGTCCGTGATCCGCACATTACTCTCGCCCGGCGGACGCGTTGCCAATCCGCGAACGAGAAGCCATTCTTCCTTTTTTGCTTCAGACGGTTCGTTAGACGGTTCTTTCTCTTTTTCATCTACGGCCTGCGTCCAATCGGCGACGGCGCGGCCTACAATTTCTACGGGAATGCTGCGGCCGAATTGATAAAGGCGCGGCTGCGTGCGCCCGGGCTGCACGCGAAGATTGGTCGAGACTTTAGTGCGGCCACGCGCCTGTACCAGGAGAGAGCGCGATTCTTCCAGAAGTTTCGCGCTGCGTTGCCATAGCGCAGGCTCCATAAGCAAATGCGCATCGATCCACCCGACTTCACCGGCAGCCGTTCGCACTTTGGCGTTGTCGTTATGCCTGGCGACGATATCGACGTGATCGCCATAATGCAGAGAACTTAGCGGTTCGCGCACCTGAGCAATGCTGCTCCACAACGTAACGCTGCGTTCGCTGATGTATGCCTCGCCGAGGGTTTCGCGTTTCGGCCGGAACATCCAGGCGAGCGCCCCAACCGCACACAATAACGGCACCGCGACAAGAAGCTTGCGCTTCATGGACGAGCCCTTAAAGTAAAACTGCGATCACCACGGAAAAGAGAGAAATGCGTTATGCCGGAAAGAGGAGATGCGATCCGAATGCGGTCCGTCAATTGAAAAGTCCTGTGGTTTTATTGGAAGTTATGACCCGAACACTGCGCATGATTTGCCGTTGTTATTCTCTAAGAAGATTGTACCTGAATGCACGGACTCGGTGAGGCCAGCGCTGAGCGGTTTTGCTTTCTGCTAAACTGCGACAGCGCTTAAACAACAAGGTGCGGCTGTTTCGGGGAGAACTTCATGACACGCTTGAATGCTCTTCAACCGCTGGGCTTGCTGCTGCTTCGAGGGGCTCTTGGAATTATTTTCATTTCGCATGGCTATCCGAAACTTTTTCATCCGGGAGCAATGCATGGCCTCTTTGCACAACACGGGGCGCCGCGCTATTTCGCGGAGATTACTGCGGTATTGGAAGTATTTGGCGGTGGACTGTTGATTGTGGGTTTATTCACACGCGTCGCGGCGTCATTGCTGGCCATCGAAATGGGCATTACGGTCTGGAGGGTGATGAGCAACGGCAACTACATGGCGGTGCATAACTACGAATATCCCCTTGTTCTTGCTACTGCTTGTCTCGCGTTAGCAAGCGTGGGTGCAGGAAGATGGTCAGCCGATCATGCGCTTTATGAATCCGGCGTACGGCCGCGGTTGGGGAAGCCAAAACAGAAGTGAAGGATTTCTTACGTCAGCGTATTTTTAAGTGCCAACCGCTACCGAAGTAGCCGCAATGCGCGCGGGGGCCACGGGCAATACGATCCACAGGACGAAGTACGCGAGTACGCCGGTGCCGGCGCAGAACAGCAGCACCAGCCACAGCACCCGGACAAGCGTGGGATCAAGGTCAAAATATTCGGCAAGGCCGCCGCAAACGCCTGCGATTTTCTTATCCGATGTGGAGCGCATCAATCGTTTGTGAGTTGACGGCTGCACAAATCCGGTACCTGGCGCATCGACCTGCCGTGCGCCGCAGTTGCTGCAAAAATTTGAGTTGGCGATTACTTCTTTTTGGCAATTGGGACAAGTCATACAGTCACCTCCACGAACGTGATTCTCACAGCATAATACGCGTAAAGTACTGAAAAAGTTGCAAGGGGAATGATATTCGGCAAGTGCTTAGTATTCCAGTAGTTGCTTGACGCTGGCAACCAGATGGCTGGTCTGCGGCAGAATTACGTCCTCTAAATTTGGCTGATAGGCGCAGAAGGTATCCATGGCAGCGACCCGTTTTACGGGCGCGTCGAGTTCTTCGAAAAGTTCATCGGCAATGCGCGCGGCAATTTCCGCTCCGTAGCCCCAGCTCAACATATCTTCGTAAGCTACGATAACGCGGTGCGTTTTTTTCACGGATCCGGCGATGGCGTCCCAGTCGTAGGGTGAAAGCGAGCGGAGGTCGATGATCTCGACCGACACTCCTTCGCGGCCCAGTTGCGCGGCGGCCACTTCAGCGCGGTGAACCAAAGCGCCGTAGGTGATGATGCTGATGTCGGTGCCTTCGGTCACGGTTCGCGCTTTGCCGAATGGAACGGTGTAATCCGGTCCGGGATACTCCGAGCGATTGTAGGGCTGGCGATATAGATGTTTGTGTTCGAGAAACATGACCGGGTCATCGCAGCGAATCGCCGTGCGCAGCAGGCCCGCAACATCCAGCGCAGTCGAAGGCATGACCACGCGGAGGCCGGGGCAATGCGTAAAGATCGATTCGCCGCTCTGGCTGTGGTACACCGCGCCGCCGGTGAGATAGCCGCCGATCGCTACGCGAATTACTGCCGGGCATTTAAACGCGCCATTGGAGCGCCAACGCATGACGCATAGTTCATCGCGAATCTGCATCATCGCCGGCCAGATGTAATCGAAGAACTGAATCTCGGCAACGGGTTTGAGACCGCGTGTCGCCATGCCGATTGCGCGGCCTACGATACTTGCTTCCGCGAGCGGAGAATTGAAAACGCGGTCGGCGCCAAATTTGCGTTGCAACCCGGCGGTAGCTTTAAACACGCCGCCTTTGCCTTTCACCTGCTTCAAATTTTCTTCACGACTGGCGTCGGCGACGTCTTCGCCAAACACGGTGATGCGCTCATCGCGCAGCATTTCATCGGAAAGCGTGGCCGCCACCATTTCCACCATGGTTTTCGGAGCACCGTTGTACTGCGGCTGGACTTCGAATGTAGATGAGGTGGGGTCGACGTCCGGGGAATACGTGTTTACCTGAATCGAATCAATCGAGGGTTCCGCAGCGGCAAGCGCCTGGTCCGCGGCGTCGCGAACGGAATTATCGATCTCCGCTTCGAGGTCTTCGATTTGCTTCTGGTCCAGCAAACCTTCGCGGACCAGGAAAAGCGAAAACTTCGAGATGGGATCGCGATGCGCTTCTTTTTCGCGCTCTTCGGGCGATTTATATAATTTTTCATCGTCGGACAATGAATGTGAATACGGGCGGGTCACCTGCGCATGCACCAAAGAAGGGCCACGGCGATCGCGGCAATACTGGATCGCTTCCTTACCTGTCTCTTATACACAT
>CAXMLS010000910.1:0-1812 GCA_964194235.1 uncultured bacterium
TGGTCATGCGCATGACCATCGCAAACGTAAATTTTTATTACGGCGCGAAGCAGGTGCTGTTCGACGTCGGGCTGAATATCGCTTCGAATAAAGTGACCTCGCTGATTGGTCCATCGGGATGCGGAAAGTCCACTTTGCTGCGCACCTTGAATCGCATGCACGAGACGGTGCGCAACGCGCGGCTCCAAGGCGAAATCCTGATCGATGGCCAAAACATTCTGGCGCAGGATGTCACGGCACTCCGCCGCCGAGTCGGCATGGTCTTCCAGCGGCCCAATCCGTTTCCCAAGTCTATTTTCGAAAATGTAGCTTATGGATTGCGTATCAATGGGACGAAGCTGTCGATATCGGATGCGGTGGAGAAGAGCCTGCGGCACGCCGCGCTGTGGGATGAAGTGAAAGACCAGTTGCATAAGTCCGCGTACGAGCTGTCCGGCGGCCAGCAACAGCGCCTATGTATAGCACGCGCGCTGGCTGTGGAGCCGGAAGTTTTGCTTTTGGACGAGCCTTGTTCTGCGCTGGATCCTATTAGCACGGCGAAAATTGAGGAGTTGCTCGTGCAGCTGAAGAGTATGTGCACCATCGTAATCGTCACGCACAACATGCAACAAGCGGCGCGCGTCAGCGATTTCACGGCATTTCTGTTGACCGGTCAGCTGATCGAATTCAGTACGACGCCGCATCTCTTCACCACGCCGGCCGATGCCCGGACAGAGGCGTACATCACCGGGCGCTTCGGTTAGCCTGCGAGATTGCAGTTGTTTCGCACGTAAATACTTGAGGGGAAGATGGAACGCCATTTCGAAAGAGATTTAAACGACCTGAAAGAAAGGCTGCTCTGGATGGGCAGCCTAGCGGAGCGTGCCGTGCACCAAGCGGTGCACTCGGTGCTGGATTCCGACGAGCAGCTCGCCAATCGCGTGCTGGCCGAAGAGGACGCCATCAACGAGCTGCAGATCGAAGTCGATGATCGCGTCGTCCAGCTTCTGGCGCTGCATCAATTGATGGCCGTGGACCTGCGTTTTGTGCTGGCAGTCTCGCGCATCAATAACGATCTGGAACGGATTGGCGACCAGGCGGTCAACATCGCGCAGGGCTCTTTACGAATTTTGCGGCACCCGCGCGTGAAGCCATACGTGGACCTGCCGCGGATGAGCGAACTTACCGAAGAGATGGTGCGCAATGCGCTGAACGCCGTGGTGCGCCGAGATGTCGAGTTGGCGCAGAAAGTCCTGGCTACGGACGACCAGGTCGATAATTATCGCGACCAGATATTCAGAGAACTGCTTACCTATATGATGGGTGATTCGAGCGTAGTGTTTCCCGCGTTTGAACTAATTCTCGCGGCGAAAAATCTGGAACGCATCGGCGATCACGCCACGAACATCGCCGAGGATGTTATTTACATCGTGCAAGGCCAGGATGTCCGACACCCGACGGTGGATCGACGCTGATCGCTTAGGGATTACGTTGGAACGCGCCTGATAAGAAGGAACAGCGCGATCAGCAGGCCAGCACCGGTTATTACACCCCCAAGCGTGCGATCTGGCGTACGAATGAACCGCACGATCACGTGTGATGCTCCCGCAGCTAACGGCACAATTATTTGATTGGATTCTTCTGTCCGCTCGGGAAGCACGGCTGCGTCATTGACCTGCACACGCCAGGCGGGATAGTTCAGCAGTCGCAGCGCCAGGCGCACGGGTTGCCGAGAGGTAATGCGCAGGTCTTTCCTCTCGGCGGACCATTGCTCGACATAAATTTTCCCGACGGGCGCAGGGCTAGGTCTATCTGCTGTCTCTTATACACATC
>CAXMLS010000911.1:0-5349 GCA_964194235.1 uncultured bacterium
AGATGTGTATAAGAGACAGAGGTAACCTCATGTTGCTCATCGCGGCGGCAAATCAAAAGCGGTCTAAGCGTACGGCAGTAGCAGCTTGACGTTGAGCCGGTCGGCAGCGTTGACCAGCGTTAGCTTTTTCAGCTTGCGCATACGGCCGGGAGCCTTGGTGCCGAGCAAATGACGCTTGCCGGAATGCATGCGAAGAATTTTCCCCGTGGCGGTAACCTTGAAGCGTTTTTTTGCGCCACGGTGGGTCTTCAACTTCATTTTCGGGTTCGAACGATTCCTTGGCATTTCCCAAATCCTCTCGTGGTGATGACTTCTTGTTTAAATACGGTGCAATTCGTTACTGCGATTGCTGCGCGTTTGCGGGTTGTCCCGCAGGCTTGGCCGCCGGAGCACCTTTTTTCGGCGCAAGCAACGCGACCAGAACATTTCCTTCCATGCGCGGCATGGTTTCCACCTGGCCGTTATCGCCGATTTCGCCAAGCAGACGATTCATTTTAGCGCGTCCGACTTCCTGATGGGCCATTTCGCGGCCGCGATGAAAAATCATGGCGCGAACTTTGTGACCTTCGCCGAGGAAACGGATAATCTGATTCAAGCGCACCTGGTAATCGTGTTCGGCGGTTGCAGGCCGAAACTTTACTTCCTTGAGCTGCGAGCCGCGACTGCTCTTGCGCTGCTCGTGGGCTTTCTTATTAGCCTGGTAAAGATACTTGCCGTAATCGGTGATCTTGCAAACTGGGGGATCGGCGGTTGGAGAAATTTCCACCAAGTCGAGACCCTTTTCCTTCGCCATTTTTATGGCTTCGAAGGGCTGCATGACGCCCAGTTGGCCGCCTTCTTCATCGATGACACGAATTTCGCGCGCCCGGATGCGTTCATTTACACGGATGCGGTCGCTCTGACGGAAGGTACGTTCTGCGATATTTCCCCCTAACACACACGCGGAGACATCCGTGATTCAAAGGAAGGACGACACGGGCCCCGAAAAGAATAACCCCGGAGGCCATAGCGTAAAACGGCTATGGGACGGGCTTCAAAGTATAGCATGCGGCCGCGGGAGGGCGGCAAGGCGGAAAATGTGGAAAATGTGGGCGAGTTGGGCTTGGATCAGGTGTCAGCGGAGGCTGTGTCACGGAGACCCAACCACAATTGAACTGGCTAGCGATTTTGCACGAAAACTCCAAAACTGCGCTTTCCGCCAAAATTATATTTCTGTTTTCGACTCCACTTCCCTGGTCAGCGAATCGACGACTTCGGCGAGGGGCTTGGGGCCCAGGTCGCCTTTGGTGCGATGGCGGACGGACACTGTACCGGCGTCGGCTTCTTTACCGCCGACAATTAACATGTAGGGAATTTTCTGCATTTGGGCATCGCGAATCTTGGCGGGGAGTTTTTCGTTGCGGTCGTCAAGATGCACACGGATGCCGTGGCGCTTGAGCGTTTGGGTGACGTGCTGGGCGTAGTCCAAAACTTTTTCGCTGACCGGGCAGATCTCTACCTGGACGGGCGCGAGCCAAAGAGGAAATGCTCCAGCGTAATGCTCGATCAAAATGCCGAAGAAGCGTTCCACGGAGCCGAGCAACGCGCGGTGGACCATCAAGGGTTCGTGCTTGGCGCCATCTTCGCCGACATATTGCAGGCCGAAGCGCGCAGGCAAATTGAAATCAAACTGTACGGTGGTCAGCTGCCAGGGGCGGCCGATGGCGTCGATAAGCTTGACGTCGATCTTGGGGCCGTAGAACGCGGCTTCGCCGGACATTTTTTTGAAGGGCACGTCCATGCGCGTCATGGTTTCCGCGAGTGCGGTCGTGGCGCGATGCCAGTCCTCGGGTTTGCCAGCGTAATTTTCGGGATGCGCGGGGTCCCAGTCGGAGAGCTCGACTTCAAATTTGTCGAAGCCAAAATTTTTCATGACGGCGAAGGCAAAAGCGACGCAGGCTTCGACTTCACTTTCGATTTGCGAAGGCATGCAGAAAATATGGGCGTCGTCCTGAGTGAAGCCGCGCACGCGCAACAGACCGTGGAGAACGCCACTGCGTTCATAACGGTAAACAGTACCGAGTTCCGCCAGACGCACGGGCAGATCGCGGTAACTTTTCATTCGCGCTTTGTAGATCAGAATGTGGCCGGGGCAATTCATGGGCTTCAGCTGGTAGTCGGCTTTTTCTACTTCCACGGGGCCAAACATATTTTCGCGGTAGAAATCGGTGTGGCCGCTGGTCTTCCACAAATCGAGGCGCATGATGTGCGGGGTATAGACGAGATCGTAGCCACGGCGAAGAAGCTCCTCGCGCAGCCAATCTTCAATAATTTTGCGAATCAGGCCGCCCTTGGGATGCCAGAAGATTAAACCGGGGCCGGCTTCTTCCTGAATGCTGAAGAGATCGAGTTCCACGCCAAGCTTGCGATGATCGCGGCGCTTGGCTTCTTCAAGTCGATGTAAGTATTCGTCAAGCTCTTTCTGAGTGTAAAAAGCAGCGGCGTAAATGCGCTGCAGTTGCGGATTGCCTTCCTGGCCTTTCCAATAGGCGCCAGCGACGCTCATTAATTTAAAGGCGGTGATGCGCTTGGTCGAGGGAATGTGCGGGCCGCGGCAGAAATCGATAAATTTTCCGGTGGCGTAGAAAGAAACCATGGGCTCGACGGCCTTTTCTTCCACGAGTTCGCACTTAAATGTCTGGTTGGTTCGACGATATAGCTCCAAGGCTTCGGATTTGGGGAGAAGCTTACGTTCATTGGGCAAATCCTGCGCGGCAAGCTGGCGCATCTTGGTTTCTATCTTGATGAGGTCTTCGGGTGTAAACGGCTCTTCACGAAGAAATTCGTAGAAGAAGCCGGTATCGATCGGAGGACCTATGCCAAGCTTCACGCCGGGAAACAACTCGGTGACGGCTGCTGCGAGGAGGTGGGCCGCAGAATGACGAAAAACATAGAGCGCGTCGGCGTCTCTTTCGGTGAGGATTTGCAGCTTCACGTCGTGATCGAGGGGCCGACGCAGATCGATCAGTTCGCTTTGGGTTTCCGCGGGTGCGTCGGCAGCATGCGATCCTGGCACACCGTTGTCCACGGCGGTGATTCGCGCAACGAGCGCAGCGTCGGCCAGGCGCGGGGAAATTTTCCGAGCAATTTCGGCTGGCGTGGTGCCCTTCGGCACTTCCTGGACTTTGCCGTCGGGCAATGTGACGTGAATCTGATCCATTAAATGTTCACCTGGAAGGAGAATGACAAGCTTATCGGCGGCTTGCATTGCGGTCAAGGTAAGCACATGAATGAGTTCGGGGATGATTAATTCGGGGAAGAATTACTTTGCAGCGGCGATCTCTTCGACGATGGCGGCGACAGCAGCACGCGGATCGGCAGCTTCCAGAATGGGGCGGCCGACGACGATGAAATCCGCGCCAGCACGAATTGCTTCGGCAGGAGTGGCGGTGCGGGACTGATCGTCGCGTTTAGCGGATTTGTCTTTGGGACGAACACCGGGTGTGACGATCAAAAATTCGCGGCCGCACGCTTTGCGAATGGCGCGCGCTTCCTGCACGGAGGCAACGACGCCGTCTACTCCGGCTTTTTTTGCTAGGCGCGCGAGCTTGATGACCCGATCGTTCGGCGGACCGACGATGCCAACTTCGCGTAATGCTTTGTTGTCCATACTGGTCAAGATGGTGACGGCGAGTAGGCGCGGGCGGTCGGCACCCATGGCCACGCCGGCACTGATGGCCTGCACCGCGGCTTGCAGCATGGCGGAGCCGCCGAGCGCGTGCACATTCAGAAGCTCGACGCCGTTCATGGCCGCCGCGCTGAGGACCGCGCCAGCGACAGTATTGGGAATGTCGTGAAATTTCAGATCGAGAAATATGCCGACGCCCAAGGCGGAAATTTCTTTAATGGCGGCGGGTCCGGCAGCGGAAAAAAGCTGACTGCCGATTTTGAACATGCCGACGAGCGAGGCAATCTGTTTTGCGAACCTAAGTGCGGTGGGTAATGAATCGATGTCGAGGGCTACGATCAGACTGCTTCGCGGATGGGCGTCAAATGTCACGTAGCGGGTTTGATGGCCCCGATACAACCGGGGATTACGGGCGCTGCGGGAGTTGCATCAACTCAAGCCGGACCTTGACTACCCCGGCATTGGTCAAGCCGATTTTCCGAGCGACACGGTAGGATACATCAATTTCGCGTCCCTCCTGATAAGGACCGCGGTCATTGATGCGGACGACTTCGAATTTCTGGTTCTTGGGATTAACGACCCGGACGATAGAACCGAAAGGCAGAGTGGGGTGCGCGGCAGTCAATGCCTCCGAGTCAAACTCCTCACCGTTGGCGGTTTTGCGGCCGTCGAAATCGCTGCCGTACCAGCTGGCGTTACCTACCCAAGTCTTGATGGGCTTGACTGTACTGTTGGATCGTGCGACCAAGGGGGCGTTCATGCCTTGGGCTGCGAAGAACATGACGGGAACCCAAAGTAAGGTGGCCCAAGCGAATTGTATTTTGCGCTTCATAGTGTGTCGTTTGTGCAACACGATACAAAAAAGTGTATCAGTTCGACCACGTTTTGTCAATCTATTTCGACTCTTAATTTAACCTTCAAATTATTGATACTATTAAGTTTATCTGCTGTAAGCCTAGCTTCGAGGCCCTCTGCTAGAGTCTGAGAAGCCATTGGGGCGACGAAGCTGGCGGTTCCAACTTGAACCGCCGTGGCACCCACTGCTAGGTATTCAAGCACGTCGTCTACCTTTTCGATGCCTCCCAAACCAACTATCGGTATGCGGACGGACTTGGCTGCGAGCCAGACCAAGCGGAGCGTAATTGGGCGGATTGCGGGGCCCGAAAGGCCGCCGGTCGGGCAGCCAAGGCGTGACCGACCGGTACCAGGACGGAGCGACATAGCTGGGTATGTATTGGCTACGGTGAGGGCATCGGCCCCGGCATCTTCTGCAGCTTTGGCGATAACCCCAATGTCTGTAACCAGCGGCGAAAGCTTCACCCAGAGGGGGCGGCGGGCGGCAGCTCTACGGGCGGCGCCGACCACCTGGGCAACCAGAGTGGGATCGCTGCCGAACTGCATGCCACCATGTTTTACGTTCGGGCACGAGATATTCAACTCATAGGCAGCGGGACCGGGGGCGTCTTCCAGGATACGGATTACCTCAGAATATTCCTCAAGTGAATACCCGAAGACGTTGGCCACTACGAGCGTATCGTAGTTTCTTAAAATGGGAATTTTTTCAGCCACGAATGCCCGGACACCGATATTTTGCAAGCCAACCGCGTTCAACATTCCAGCGGGAGTTTCACAAAGGCGCGGAGCCGGAGAACCCTGTATAGGACCTGTCTCTTATACACATC
>CAXMLS010000912.1:0-13557 GCA_964194235.1 uncultured bacterium
TTGCCGCAATTGCGGCAATAGCCGGTAGCGTCCACTTCAGAATGGACGGCACACTTCATCGAATTCTCCTCTCGAACGAGACGGGCAGGCCGGCAGCAAGCAGCTGCAAATTTTTGCCAATGCCATTGGCGCGGTTCTGCTGCTTAGGCGAAGAGGGATTCGTGCCGTCAGTCCGGCCGGGTTCGCGGTTGGGCGAAGATTGCGGGCGGTTTTGATCCTGGTTTTGGGGTGGCTGCTCGTCCTGATTCAGGCGCGACTGAATTTCATACACCACACGAAGATCGCTGACGAACTTTGTGCCGCGCGCGTAAACCAGATGCGCCTGACGATCGGCATTGCGATAGACGCTGGCGGGCGTCAAGTCCGCGAGCTTCGGTTTGCGCCAATTAAAACCGGAGGCGGAAACTACGATCAAGAAAGTGGCCGCGATGGAAGCGAAGCCATAGCCAACGCGCGGATTGGCGAGAGCGCCGAGCCAGGCCAGCGCGGCGCGCCAACCGGTAACGGCGTCACGAGGCCCAAGAGTTTTATCAAGGATGGCGTAGATAAGACGCGGAGGCGGTTCGACTTCGTCCAGAGAATGAAGATCGGTAAGCAGATGAGAAACGCCGGCTAGCAACGGCGCGCAACGCGGGCAGTCCGAAACGTGGGCGTCAAAGGCGAGTTGCTCTCCGGGTTGCAAAACACCGTCGAGATAATCGGTGAGGCGCGCTTCGGTTTGTTCGCAGGTCCAATCCATTAGGGTAGTCATGACGGGCGCACTCCCATTTGTTGCAGGATGCGCGCCAATTCGATACGGCCGCGATTGATTCTGGATTTCACGGTGCCTTCGGGCACGGACAAAGTGCGCTGAATTTCTCCGTACTCGAGCTGCTGCAAGTCGCGCAAGATGACGGCTTCGCGAAGTTCGGGAGAAAGTTTGGTCAAGGCGGTTTGAATCTGGGAGCTTAGTTCAGCGAGAAGCGCCAGCTCATCCGGGCGGCGCGCCGAGGAGGCTTTGTTTTCGACGACGGGCATGGCGTCATCGAGCGAATCGGTGACGCGGTCGCGTTTCGTGCGGCGATAGTGGTCGATTAACAAGTTGCGAGTCACGCTAGTCATCCAAGTGGCAAAACCGCCGTATGCCGAGCAGTAACTGCCCAGGGTCTTGTAAACGCGGAGGAACACATCCTGGGACAGGTCTTCGGCTTCCGCTCCATTGCCGGTAAACCTATAACAGATGTTATAGATGCGACGCGTGTGGCGACGCACAAGTTCCTCCCAGGCCGATCCGTCGCCCTGGAGGCATTGCTGGACCAGTTGGGCATCCTGCTCCAACGTATCATCAGCCTCAAAATCCCGCTACGGTGCAAGGGTGACCGCTTTCCGCAAATCGCAGAGCAGCCAAACTCGGCCTGCATAAAGGGAACGTAAACGGAGGGTAAAAAGTTCCCTACGACTGTTGGGCCCATCTACCGGTGAGACTTGCGTCGCTAGCAACCGTTAATGGGGGCATATTACCGGGGAGCGGTGGCAGATACAAGTTTGTTGGGCCGGAGGAGAAGGAACAGAGTGTGCAGACGGCGGCGATGGAAACTTGACGAGGGTGGGTGCGGCCAGTAGGCTCGTGGCTCATGCGCGCGTCTGCAAGGAAGCCCATTTTTGTAGTGCTCGGACTGGTGGTGTTGGGCTTTTTGGTTTACGAGGCGGGCGGAGCGCTTCACCTGGGCGGGTTCAGCGGGCCGAAATTGCTGCATACGGTACGCGAGGCCAATCCTTACTACCTGATTCTTTCCCTGGTCACGATTTATGCGTGCTATGCGATCCGGTCTTTGCGGTGGCAAGTTTTTCAACGAAATATAGGACCAGCGAATCTTTGGAAAATTTATGCGCTGACGCTGGCGGGATTTTCTGCGATTTTCCTGCTAGGCCGAGCCGGTGAGCCGGTGCGTCCGTTGTTGCTCGCTAAAAAACAAGACCTGCCGATTGCGGACACTGTGGGTATTTACGTCCTGGAAAGAATTTTCGATATGGCCAGCGTGGCGGTGATAGCGGCGGGGGCTTTGCTGTTGTTTGGGTCGCGCGGGCACTCCGGAGAAACTGCTCTCAAGTTGGAGAGTGCGGCGAAAACTACGGGGACACTTTTGTTTGTGGGCGTGGCGGCAGCCGCAGGCGGACTGGTTTATTTGCGGCTACACGGAACAATGGTGCTGGAACGCCGCCTGCACGTTTCGGCACACGACACAGGTTGGCGCGGAGTTGTCGCGCGCATGGTGCTGGGATTTGCGCGCGGCGTGCAGACGATTCGTACCTTTGGAGACCTGGCGCTGGCGACGGTGTATTCGGGCGTGCATTGGTTTCTCATTGCGATGGTCTATTACTGGGTCACACATAGTTTTGCTGGGACCCTTCACACGCTGAGCGTGAGCGACGCGCTGATGGTGCTGGCTTTTACGCTGGTGGGTGCCTCAGTGCAGTTGCCGGGAGTAGGCGGCGGATCGCAGGCGGGGTCGATCATTGCGTACACGGCGATTTTTGGAGTAGAAAGAGAACCCGCAGTGGCGGCGGCCATGGTGGTGTGGTTGATCACGTTTGCGTCGTGCAGCATCGCAGGGGTGCCGCTGTTGATTCGTGAAGGGTGGTCGCTGCGCGAATTAAAGCGCATGGCGGTTGAAGAGAAGAAAGAACTGGCGGCTTCGTAGCAAATGCGTATCGGATGATGCGGGGAAAACAGCTGTAGCTCAAGGAGATAAACACGAGTGAAGTGTCCTTTCTGCGCGCACGTTGACGACAAAGTGATCGATTCCCGTGAAGGCCGCGTTGGCGACACCATCCGGCGGCGGCGGGAATGCCTGAAATGTGGGCGAAGGTTTACCACGTACGAGCGGATCGATGAGATTCCGTACATGGTGATCAAGAAAGACGGGCGGCGCGAGCGCTTCGAACGGCAGAAAATTTTGCAGGGCTTGCTGAAGGCGTGCGAGAAAAGGCCGGTGGCGACGCCAAAGCTGGAAGAAATTGTAGATGAGATTGAGGGAGTGGTGCACGAGGCCACGGAGCGCGAACTCACGACCACCGAGATCGGCGAAATGATCATGGTGGGCTTGAAGAAGCTGGATAAGGTCGCGTATGTACGGTTCGCTTCGGTGTACATGGATTTTAAAGATGTGCAGGAGTTTATGTCGGAGCTGAAAAATTTGTTGAAGGACCGGTCGAAGAAGTAGCAGAGCTACGTCGTGGGGAAATCAAAAAGGGATGGGTTGATGCGGAAATCGATTGGGTTGACGGTGGGAATATTTATCGCGGCGAGCGGCTTGTATCTTGAGGCCCAAACGCACAAGCAAAGTGAAAAGGCAGCGGTTGATGCCGAGAAAATTCGCGCGCATGTGAAATTTCTGGCGAGCGACCTGCTGGAGGGCCGCGGCATGGGCCAGCGCGGCAGCGACATCGCGGCGGAATATATCGCGACGCAATTCGCGCTGGATGGATTGAAACCGGCAGGGGATAAGGGAAGCTATTTTCAGGAAGTGCCAATGGTAATTGTAACGACGGAGCCGGAGACCACGTTTTCGCTGGCGCCCAAGAATGGCGAAGCGTTGACGCTAAAGAATCTGGATGATTTCGTGACGCACAATGAAACCCAGACGGATGTGGCGGACATCGATGCGCCCATCGTGTTCGTGGGCTACGGGATTACCGCGCCGGAATACAGATGGGATGACTACAAAGGCGTCGATTTAAAGGGAAAGGTCGCGCTGCTGTTCGTGAATGAGCCGACGTCGGATGATCCGCAATTTTTTAAGGGGAAAGCGCTGACGTATTACGGGCGGTGGACTTATAAGTTTGAAGAGACGGCGCGTCACGGCGCAGTGGCCACGCTGATTATTCATCGCACCGACCTGGCGAGCTATGGTTGGGGCGTGGTGCGAAATTCTTCGGGGAAAGAAAAATCATATTTGAAGCTGGATGGAACGCCGAAGTTGCAAGGCGCGTCGTGGATTCAACTGGAGGTGGCGAAAAAACTGGCAGCGATGGCGGGCACGGATGTAGACAAAATGTTTCAGCAGGCGCAATCGCGGGATTTTAAGCCGGTGGAGTTGCCGGTGCACTTAAAGGCTCACGTGGCCAGCACCGTCCGGCCATTTATCTCGAAGAATGTTCTGGCGATGCTGCCGGGTAACGATGCGAAGCGCAACGGCGAGACAGTGATGTACACCGCGCATTACGACCACCTGGGAATCGATTCCACGATGAAAGGCGACAATATTTATAACGGGGCCGTCGATAACGCGACAGGTTGCGGAATTTTGCTGGAACTGGCGCGCTTCTGGGCGCGGCCGGATGCCGAAGCGCGAGTGCCACGGTCGATTTTGTTCGCGGCGGTGACCGCGGAAGAACAGGGATTGCTAGGTTCGGAATATTTGGGGAAACACGCGCCGGTGCCCGCGGGCAAAGTCACGCTAGACATAAATTATGACGCGGTTGCGCCCATTGGTGATCCGGAACAAGTGGACGTCAGCGGCGCGGATCGGACGACGTTTTATCCGCAAGTGGAAAAGACCGCGCAAAAATTTGGTTTGGCGATTCAACCAGATGCGACGCCGGAGGCGGGACACTACTATCGCTCGGACCACTTTAGTCTGGCGCGCGTGGGGATTCCGTCGTTTTCGATCGGTGAAGGAATGAAATTTAAAGGACACGATGCTGCGTGGGGCCGGGAGCAAGCGAAGGATTACGTGGAGCATCACTATCACCAGCCGAGTGACGAGTATCGCGAGAGCATGGATTTCACCGGACTGGCGAAGGTCGCGCAATTTGGATATGAACTGGGAATGCAGGCGGCGACGCAGGGGGATTTGATTGGCTGGCAGGCTGGAGATGAGTTTGAAGCGGCCCGGAAAAAAAGTGGGCACTGAGAAAGCCGGAAGCGCAGCATCGATTGTTTTTGCAAAACTGTTATTGCAAAAACTTCTTGGCTAGATTTTTCTGGAGTGAAATCCATGGCACACAAATTCACGACCTCGTACCTTGAAGATTCGTTATCGCTATTTCGTTACTATAAGACACTGGCAGAACGCGCGATGGACCAGGTCACCGATGAGCAACTCGTCGCGGTGCTCGATCCGGAGATGAATTCGATCGCGCTGATCGTGAAGCATATGGCGGGCAATATGCGTTCGCGCTGGACAAATTTTCTTAGCAGCGATGGGGAAAAACCGGACCGCAACCGTGACAGCGAGTTCTTAGAACCTGCCACGACGCGCGAGGCGCTGATGAGGGAGTGGGAATCCGGTTGGAATTGTTTATTTTCCGCGCTGGAGCCGCTAACCGACGCAGACGTCGGTCGCACGGTGACTATTCGAGGCGAAGTTCATTCGGTGATGCAGGCGGTGAACCGCCAGATTGCTCACTATGCTCACCATGTGGGACAGATTGTGTTTCTGGCCAAGCACTTGCAACATTCGCGCTGGAAATCACTGAGCATCCCACGCAGCGCTTCGGCCAAGTTCAATGAGCGCGTGGCGTCGGGCAAAGCGAGCCAACGGTAGCTGCTGGTCGGGAGCTAGCGGGGCCAGACACCGGCGGTAAAGGATTTAATGGTGCGAAAGCCGAGGCGATCGTAAAGCTGCACAGCGGAGCGGTTTTCGGAGGTGACGGTCAGCGTCAATTCCCTGAACTTGAGTGCGCGCAAGGCGTCGCTGGATTTTTGCATGAGCATGCGGCCGAGACCGTGGCCCTGAAAGCCGGGCATCACGCAAATCTGCGTGGTGTGGCCAACGCCCGGCGAGACTTCACTGGTAAGTACGGCGGCCACGAGATCGTCGCTGCCGGGCTGGCGAAGCACAAACGATGCCGCCGGAATGAATTGGCCGCAGCCAGGAAGCAAAATAATATTTTTTAGAAATTTGAGCGCGCCGGGAACACTGCGATACTGGTCATTGATTTCCCCATCAACGTGATCCGCATAAGAAAGATAAATCAATCGGGCGCACGGTTCGAAATAACGGTCATTCCAGCGGTCCAAACGCAATCCCGCTGACGAATGAGAATTGTTCTTCGATGGCTTCTGCAAATCCAGCAGCATGAACTGCCGCGTGTATAAGCGAAAACCCTGATCACGGAGCGGCGAGTCCACCGGGCCGCTGAACGGCATGAGCTGCGCTTCGATGCGGGAAAGCTGCGGCACCGCGCGCATGGAGAAAAGAGTTTCTTCGATCAAGCGCTTGGCGATGGGCGATTGCGGGAAGTTCGCGGAAACGTAGAGACCGCCGATGAGACCTTTTTGCTCTTCCATCACGTAGAAGGAATAACCGGCGGCGCTACCGTTTTCAAAAGCCACGCTGCCGGAAAGAGCGCGTGCTTCAAGGAAGCGCTTGATGAGCTCTAAAGCGCCGCGATAATCCCAATGCAATTCTTCACGCCAATGACGGGCTTCCTCTTCGAGGAGAGGCTCAATTTGCCGCACGGTGGTCTGGCGCAAGTCGACAATATTCATGGCGGGTGGGAGTTGCCACGCGGCCCCTGCCGCGTGCTTTCATATGATAGCCGATTCGCGGAATGGCGTGGATTGTGCGTGCGGCGAGAAGTTCCGAGCTTGAAGCATTGGGATGTGGGCGGTAACGAGGGGTCGAATGGCCGACAGAAACGATCGGGCCAGCGATATAAATGCGACACAGCCACGCGGCACGCAATCCTGGAGCGTAGAAAAGGTGTGCTAGCATGCGAATTATTGGATTTTTCACGCCAGGGATGGAAAAGTTGCGCGCTACGATGTCTAAATTGCGGCCTAAGTGGCAGCCCGAGTTTCGGCTAGAGTCACGGCCGGAGTTGCGCTGACCACGCATGTCGATCCTCTTAGAACTACGTTATCCCACGCGGTGGTATACAAAACTTATAACGGCGTTTCTTGCGCTGATCTTTTTTGCAGCGCTGGCGACGGCCGGCGTTGCGGGATTTTTGGTCTATCGGATCGTTAAACCGCCACGTACCAGCTCGGAAATTAATCTGGTGGGATTTCCGGGAAGACCGGAGGCGGTGCAGTTCAGCGTGCCAGGAATTGGGCCGCGAGAAGGCTGGTTTTTTCCGGGGATACGCGGCGCGCCGACGATTTTGCTCTGTCACGGGTACGGATCGAGCCGGGGAGAACTTTTGACGCTGGTATCGGCGCTGCAGGAGCACCAATACAACGTTTTTCTGTTTGATTTCGCGGCGCATGGTGGCAACGAGGGAGCGACGGCGTTCGGTTACCGCGAGGCGGACGAACTGGGCGCAGCACTGGGGGTGCTGGCGGCGCGGAACGATGTGAATCCGCGAAGTTTTGGAGTGTGGGGATACAATCTGGGCGCGTATGCGGCGTTGCGAGAAGCGGAACGGGATCCGCGTATTCGCGCGCTGGTGCTGGACTCGGTGTATGACTCGCCGGAGCAGATGGTGAAAGTCGGCGTGGAGCGAACGGGATTGGCGGGATTTCCGCTAATGGTACGCGCGGCGAAATTAAGCTTTAAGTTGCTGAATCTGACGTATCGAAACGATCCGCCGTTGTCGGCAAAGTTCAACATGCTTTCGCATGTGCCCATACTTTTTATCCAGGCGGCGGACGATCCGGAACTTGCGGAGATTACGCATCAGATGTTTTTGAAAGCGCAAGAGCCAGGGGAACAAGCAATCATCGGTTACGGAAATTTTGTGGCGATGGACGATGAAGATAAGCGGACGTATGAGAATCGCGTAGTGTCGTTTTTCCTAGAGCGGCTGCCCGCCAGCGGACACGTGACACGGTAACGGTGCGATTTCGACAATTTCGGCTTGCGAGGAATGATCGGAAAGTATTGTGATTATTTCCGCGAATTTTCGGAGTTCGGGGAGATTTCTTTCGTTGGTCAGCACGACGGCCCGGCCGGGTATAGCGGGATTCCATTCAGGAATTTCGCGGTGGAGATAGAAGTTCAGGTGATATTGCCAGGCGCGCTGTAGTTTGAAGGAGTACGTGATTGGCGCGCGGGCCGGGCTGATTTGCGCGGCGGCATTGCGCGCCGAGAGTTGCGGGTCGAGCCTGCCGAGTGAGACGTAGCCGAGTGTTAGCAGGATTAGCATTAGCATTATGGCGGTAACTAAACCGGTGCGTGCCCTGCGCAGTACGCCGGCGGCGAGCACAGCCAAGCCTCCTAGTCCGGCAAAAAAGATAAAAAGAAATATCAGGGTGCTGCCGAGTTCGGCGGTCCAGTGCAGGCTCTTGCTTGCACGATGCGTGGACGCGGCAATGGCGACCCAGCACGCGGACACTGAGAAGAGGATTCCGATTGCAGCAAGGGCGTAACGGGGTAACGAGCTATAGGATTTCAGGCTGTGCGCGACTGCCAGAGAAATCAGAAGCGCCAATGCCGGGACGGCAGGGAGAATGTAGCCGGGCAGCTTAGATTGCGAAAGCGAAAAAAATATCAGTGGGAACAGCGTCCAGGCAGCGACGAAAAGTATTTGCGCACGCTGTAATTGGTTTTGGGATGTACGTGCTTCGCGGATGGCGAACCACGCTAGCCACACGGTCCAGGGGAGGAGGGCGAGGAATGTAATCGGGAGGTAATACCAGAACGGCTGAATGTGCTGGAATTGCGGCGTCAGGTAGCGGTTGAAATTGTGCTTGATGATGAAGATGTGAAAAAAATCAGGATTGCGACGGGCGCACAGGATATACCAGGGGAGGGAAGTTAGAAGGAACGCTACGATGGCGAGCGGGTGGAAAAGACGCAGAGAATCGCGCCAGCGTCCGGTGAGCAAAGCCCATGGCAAAATTGCGCCGCCGGCAAGAATGACGGCGGCGGGTCCTTTGGCGAGTACTGCGGCGCCGAGAAAAAAGCCGAAGAGGAATAGGGTGAGAAATGAGAGTTGTGTGGATGGATTCGACGGCAGCGATTGCAGAGATTTGCTAGAAGAATTTTCGACAGGTGCAACGGGATATTTTTCGCGGAGGGAATCTGTGTTGCCGCGATTGGTGATTTGCACTGGAATTAGCTTCAGCACAGCGGCGGCGGAGATCATGGCGAGCGCGAGTGCAGCGCTGAATAGCATGTCGGGTGTGGCGGCGCGGGAGAAGCCGATCATGCCGACGGTGGAGGGCAGAAGCACGAGGAGCCAGCGGGCGGCGTCCCCGCCAGCGAGACGAAGCGCGAGCCACGCCATGGCCAACGTGGCGAAAAGCGCGGCGAACGCGCTTGGGAGTCGAGCAGCCACTTCACTAACTCCGAACAGCTTGAAGGTGACGGCCGCGGTCCAGTAGTAGAGGACGGGCTTCTCAAACCACGGCTGGCCGTAAAGGCGAGGTGTGACCCAGTCGCCGGTTTCCGCCATTTCGCGCGCAATCCAGGCATAGCGCGGTTCGTCGGGACCAACGAATCCGAGAACGCCGAGATGGCTGAAGTAGCAAACGTAAAGCGTGATGACGATCAGGACGCCCCAGGCGATTTTTTCCAGCGATGCGCTGCGATGGTTTTGAGTGAAGGAGGGGGGTGTGGCGTTCATCGGAACGTGAGTCTAGCATCGGTGGGAAGATGCGTCAGCCCCGAGGGGAAGGGACATTCCAGCGAACTTGATAATGCACGCTGCGAGTGGCGAGTGATTGGGCGGAGAAGGCATACTGTCGAGGCAATGGAAAATGAATGGGTGGCTGCGAATCGATGAAGGAATGGCTGGAGTACGCGGTGGTGCGCGTAATGCTGAAGGCGCTGGAGATTTTGCCGCGTGGAGTGGCGCGCACCTTGGCGGCTTCCGTCGCGCAGCTGTTGTTTTCGGCGTCTCGCAAACTGCAAAAAACGGCGGAATTTAATCTTCAGCTCGCGTTTCCGGAATGGAATGGCTCTCAGCGAGCGGAAGTGACCGCCAACATGGTGCGCAACCTGGGCTGGATGGCGGCGGAATTTGCGCGCCTGCCGAAATATTCGAAGGAAAATATTGCGGATGTGGTGGTGCTGGATGGACATGAGAATTTTTTAAACGGGCAAGCGCTGGGAAAGGGCGTCCTGTATTTGACAGGGCATATTGGAGCGTGGGAGTTATCGTCGTTTGCACACGCGCTGTATGGGTTTCCTTTGCATTACATCGCGCGACCGCTGGATAACCGCAGGTTGGATGCGCTGGTGAATGGCTACCGCTCGCTGTCTGGCAATCGGCCAATCTTTAAGAATGAATCGGCGCGCGCGGTGCTGAAGATATTGAAGGAATCGGGAACGGTGGGCATTCTGGCGGATCAGAACACCATGCCGGAAGAAGGGGTGTTCGTGGATTTTTTCGGGACGTTGGCGTGCACGACGACGGGGATCGCGCGCGTGGCGCTACACACGGGAGCAGCGGTGGTGCCGGGATACGTTTACTGGGACGAAAGCATCGAGAAGTACCGATTGAGATTTGAGCCGGCGGTGGAATTGACGCGGACGGGAAATGCGGAACGCGATATTTTGGAGAACACACAGA
The DNA here is from genome assembly GCA_964194235.1 of uncultured bacterium. Lineage (GTDB taxonomy): Bacteria > Acidobacteriota > Terriglobia > Acidiferrales > UBA7541 > Acidiferrum. The sequence goes on from CAXMLS010000912.1 coordinate 10,444, forward strand.
AATTCGCGAAGGTGATTGAGGAAATTATTCGCAAGCACCCGGACCAATGGGTGTGGCTACATGGGCGGTGGAACACGCGTCCGACGGGCGAGCCGCCGCTATACAAATTTAATTGAAAAACGGGTGGAGTATTTTATTCGATGCGTCGAGAGCGTTGGGTCGAGGTCTTGGGGGTAAAGCAGCGATGAAAAAAACGGCGAAGGAATTGGCGGCGGCGGTTGGCGCCACGGTGGAAGGCGACGGGAACATCGAACTGGGCGGCATTGCTTCACCAGAGCGGGCCGGCGCGCGCGATTTGATTTACGTGGACTCCGTGAAGTACGCAGGGCGCGCGGCGGCCTCGGCGGCACTTTGCGTGATTGCGGAAAAGGGTGTCTCGCTGGTTGGGAAGACGGTGTTGCGAAGTGCGGCGCCGAAGCTGGCGTTCGCAAAAGCCGCGGTATTGTTAATGGAAAGAGGAGCAATTGCGGCGCCCGGTATTCATGCGACGGCGGTTGTCGCGCCGCTGGCGCAAGTCGGTGTGAACGCCGCCATCGGACCGTTCGCCATAATTGGAGAGGATGCGCACATCGGCGAAGGCACTCAGATCGGCGCTCATGCGGTAGTGGGCGCAGGATGCTGGATCGGAAAGGATTGCCGCATTCATGCGCGAGTGACTTTGTACGGCGGAACGCGCATAGGAGACCGGACGGAAATTCATTCGGGTGCGGTGATTGGTGCGGACGGGTTCGGCTACGCTTTCGGTGAAGGCCGTTACTGGAAATTTCCGCAGGCGGGAATCGTGGAGATTGGCGACGACGTGGAGATCGGGGCCAACACGACCATCGACCGCGGATCGCTTGCGGATACGCGGATCGGATCCGGCGTGAAGCTGGATAATCTGGTGCACATCGGACATAACTGCGAGATCGGTGAGCACACGGTGATCGCCGCACAGGCCGGGTTATCGGGATCGTGCGTGTTTGGGAAGCACGTGGTGGTAGGAGGACAAGCGGGATTCGGCGAGCGCTGTGAGTTGGAAGATGGCGCGATCATCGGCGGGCAGGCGGGCGTTCTGGGAGGGAAAACGATACGGCACGGAGAAACGGTGTGGGGGACTCCGGCGCGTGCGCTGGACAAGTTTAAGGAGCAGTATGTGTGGCAGGCGAGGCTGCCGGAACTGGCGAAGCGTATCAAGAAGCTCGAGGGCGGCATCGAAAAATAGGGATCATAGCTCGGGTTTAGCGAAATGGAATAACACGTGGCGGGGAATAGACGACAGTGGCGGGTGATTGTGGTTGGCGGGCATACGCGGAGCATTGGTAAAACGCAACTGGTGTGCGACGTGATTTCCGCATTTCCCGAAGAGAATTGGATTGCGGGGAAGATTACGCAATATGGGCATGGAGTTTGCGCGCGGAATGGCGAGAACTGCGACTGCGCTCCCGACGAGCACGGGTACGCAATAAGTTGGGAGAAGAACGAAGCATCGGGCACCGACAGTTCGCGATTTCTCGCCGCTGGAGCGAAACATTCTTTCTGGCTGCGCACCAAGCAGGGATTTTTGGCGGAGGGGTTGCCGATATTGCGTGAGGCGCTTGGCGAAACGGTTGGCGGCGGCTCGCTCGGAGCTTCAGAGCCTCCCACGTTGATTCTGGAGAGCAATTCAGTGCTGCAGTTTGTAAACCCCAGTTTGTATTTCGCGGTAATCGACTCGCGGCGGGAAGATTTTAAGGATTCGGCGCGGGCGGCATTGGACAGAGCGGATGCGCTGGTTTTGCGAGGGAGCGATGACGAGAGTGCGACTGCTGCCCCGCAATGGATGAAGCTGCCGTCGCAATTGCTGCGACAGGTGCCTTCGGTAAGGCAACTGGAAGGGGAGCCTCTGCCCGCGCCCTTACAGGTGCTGGTGAGGCGGACGCTGGAAGGACCGGTTGACGTGTGGGTTTAGGAAGCAACCGGGTGGGCGGCCTCGGTGGCATCGCTGGTAGAGTCCGGAAAAGCCTTCCGCACTCACCGGGTAAGCCCTCCTGTACCAAACGAGACAATAACGTTGACCATTGGGCCTCTGGCGGCGATAATTTACTAGTACTTATCTTAGGTCGGGCAGCATATTAAGGTCGTCTAAGGTAGGGCGTTCGGTTCGGGTCTAGGGAAGTCTTGAGCAACACAGAAGTTAGGTTGATCGCGGCCAGCCCCTCTGGCTGCGTGTGGTCTTCAGGAAGGGAGTCTAATGGCGTCCTCTGTCCGGATGGGAGAAGAAGTTTCAGTCGCGCCAGCGCCGCTGTCGTGGCGCGAGCAGAACTGGGCTGAGCGGCTCGAAAACACCATTGAGCGCGGGGCCAACCATCTTCTTTCGCTGCAAAACGACGAAGGCTACTGGCTGGGCGAACTGGAAGCGGACACCACTCTTGAGTCGGATTACATTTACTACCTGTTCGTTTTGGGAAAGGCCGATCCCGAGCGGATTGCCAAGCTGGCAAATTATGTGCGACGCCGGCAGCTTGAGGACGGCGGGTGGAGCATTTATCCCGGCGGTCCGTCGGAATTGAATGCGACGAGCAAGGCGTATTTCGCCTTGAAACTGGCTGGGAATGCCGTGGATGCGCCGCAAATGATACGCGCGCGGGCGGCTGTGCACCGGCTGGGCGGGCTGGAATTAACGAATTCTTATACGCGATTTTATCTGGCGCTGGTCGGAGCTGTCGGTTGGGAGCTGGTGCCGGCGATTCCCCCGGAGCTGATGCTCCTGCCGAATTGGTTCTACATCAACATTTACGAATTTTCTTCGTGGACGCGCGGGATCGTGATTCCGATGATGATTCTATCCGCGCTTCGTCCCAACTGGCAACTGCCGGAACGCGCGCAGGTCGATGAGCTGTTCAAAGATCCCAGCCGGAAAAAAGCGGCGTTTGACTGGAGCACGGAACTTATTTCGTGGCGGAATTTTTTCCTGGCGCTGGACCGCGGGCTGAAGTTTTACGAGCGGCTGCCGTGGAAGCCGTTAAGACAGCGCGCGCTGCGCGAAGCAAAATCCTGGCTGCTTGAGCACATGGAGCGGTCGGAAGGCCTGGCCACAATTTATCCGGCGATGATGAATTCGATTTTCGCGCTGGTGGCGCTGGGATATGGTCC
>CAXMLS010000913.1:0-2500 GCA_964194235.1 uncultured bacterium
TGGTCATGCGCATGACCAGCGGCGCTTGCGGTTCGCGACTCGCTGGAGTTGTCGTGGGTGGTGTGATGTTTACAGACACTGCCGGCCTCACAGACGCGTGCATGATTAAGTCCTCGGAACCGCAACGCCCCGGGAAAGAATGACCCGGGCCACAATATTGATCACCAGTATCAAGCCCAGCAGCACCAGCCCCGCGGCCCATGCCTGGCGATGCCAATCGTCATACGGTGCGATGGCGTACGTAAAAATCATAACCGGCAACGAGGCCGTGGGCTGGCTCCAGCCAGGACTCCAGAATCGGTTGCCGAATGCCGTGAAGAGCAATGGCGCGGTTTCACCTGCCACGCGTGCAAACGCCAGCAACACCGCGGTGAGAATTCCGCGATACGCCGCAGGAACCACCACGGACGCAATCGTTCTCCACTGGCTCGCGCCCAGGGCCATTGCTCCCTCGCGCAGAGAACGTGGCACCGCGCGCAAAAATTCTTCCGTGCTGCGCAGCGTAATGGGAATCATCATTAGCCCGAGAGCAAAACCACCCGCGAGTGTCGAGAAATGCTTGAACGGCAGCACCACCAGGCTGTATGCAAAAATTCCAATCACGATGGAGGGTACGCCATTCAAAAGATCGGCCGCGTAACGTACCACAAAAGCCACCGTGCCACCGCTGAATTCCGCGAGGTAAATCGCGCCGAAAAACCCTATCGGAACGCCAAGCAGGCACGCCAGGAGCAAAAGTTTGGCGCTGCCAACGATGGCGTTTGCCATTCCGCCCCCGGCCTCGCCCACCGGCGTGGGCAGCTTGGTGAAGAAGGCCCAATTGACGGAGGTCCCGCCATGATAAATCAGGTAGCCCAGAATGAAGAAGAGCACCGCCACGGTGACGAAAGCGCACAGACCGGTCAGCGTCAGCATAAAATTGCTCACCAGTTTACGCCAACGTAAACGGGGACTCATGCTTGGCTCATTCCGCTGCCACGCTGCGACGTGACCACGATGAGCAACCGCGCCAGTCCGTTCAGCAGGAACGTGAGCAGAAATAGCACCAACCCCAACTCGATGAGCGATTGCAGATAAAGATCGCCGGTGGCTTCGGTGAACTCATTAGCAATCACGGCAGCGATGGAGTAGCCTGGCGAAAAAAGTGACGCGCTAATGGTCGGAGTGTTTCCGATCACCATGGTGACCGCCATGGTCTCTCCCAGCGCGCGCGCCAACGCCAGAAAAATCGAACCCATAATGCCGGTACGTGCGAAGGGTAGCACCACTTTCCACGTCGATTCCCAACGCGTGGAGCCCAATGCAAGAGCCGCTTCTCGCTGATCCCGTGGAACGGAGAGCAACACCTCCCGCGAGACCGAAATAATGTACGGAATCACCATAATCGCCAGAACAATTCCCGCCGTGAGAAACCCCACTCCGTAGGCAGGGCCTTGAAAAAGTGGCAGAAACCCGAGCGACTTTTTTAGCCCGGGCTGGATATATTCCCGCATCACTGGAATCACTACAAAAACACCCAGCAAGCCGTAAATGACGCTGGGTACCGCAGCGAGCAGGTCGATAAAAAACTGCAAAGTATCCGAAACTTTCGCAGGCGCCAATTCCGCCAAAAAAATAGCGGCGCCGATTCCCAGCGGCACCGCAATGAAAAGAGAAACGCCGGCAGTTACCAACGTTCCGTAAATGAACGGCAGCGCACCGAAATGATCGAAAATTGGATCCCAAACGGAAGTTCGGAAAAAAGCGAACCCAAATTTGTGGCGTGGCAAAAAAGAACCCTGCCAAAGTTCATAAACCAAAAGCAGCGTAACTAGTACAACGGAAGCCGCAAACAAAAAAGTAACCAGGCGAGCAATTTCGTCGCCATCCCGCAGTCGGCTGATGAAAGAGCGCGAACCCGCGGCTGGGCTCGCGCTCGGGACGGTTGTAGCTGTGGTTGCCATCGTTGCGACGCGATGAGGCTATTGAATGCTGTCCAGTGCCTTAAGTTCCTTGGCCACCACTTCTTTAGGAAGTTTGGCGTAGGAAAGCGCTTCGGTCTGGTTCTGCCCCTCGGCCAGCATCCACTTTACAAATCCCTTGATGGCATCGCGCTTGGCAGCGTCAGAAAACTTCGCGGGAACGAGAAGCCACGTAAAGCTCGAAATGGGATAAGCGGTCTTTCCGGGAGCGTCCGTGATGGAAACGCGGAAATCGTCCGGCATGCTTTTGGCCGCGCCAGCTGCCGCGGCAGTCACGCCTGCGAGATCCGCCTTCACGAATTCACCCGAGGAATTCTTCACGCGTCCATAAGGCATCTTGTTCTGGATGGCATAGATGAGCTCGACGTAACCAAACGCATTGGGCGTTTGCTTGATTAGACCGGCCACGCCTTCATTCCCCTTGCCGCCGAGGCCTACTGGCCAGTTCACCGACGTTCCTTTGCCAACTTTAGTTTTCCATTCGTCGCTGATCTTCGAAAGATAGTCGGTCCAGATATAGCCTGTCTCTTATACACATC
>CAXMLS010000914.1:0-6780 GCA_964194235.1 uncultured bacterium
GCCGAAGAGCTCAACTCCAAAAAGTAATACCCGCCGCTGCACGCGATCGCTGGGCGTCTTTTATATGTACCGGTTGCCAAATTTCCTGCAGCCTCGCTGCCCCAGAATTGACGCCCTCGCTTTGTCCCTCGTATAGTCAAAGATTACTTTCCATAAGAAATTTCAGCCCGTGTGCGCAATCCCGAAGGAGAAACTTCACCCGATGGCTCGCGAAATCCCAAAGGCCTACGAACCGCAGCGCATTGAGCCGCAATGGGCGGAGTTCTGGGTGAAAGAAAACCTGTTTCGCGCGGATGTGGGCGCGCCGCCGCCGGTTTTTTCCATCGTAATCCCGCCGCCCAACGTCACCGGTTCGCTGCACATCGGGCACATGCTCGATCACACCGAGATCGACATCCTTGCGCGCTGGCACCGCATGCGGGGTTTCAACACGCTCTATCTGCCCGGAACCGACCACGCCGGAATTTCCACTCAGCGTGTGGTGGTGCGCCAACTCGCGGAGCAAGGCATCGATTACCACGCGCTTGGCCGTGAAGAATTTGTTAAACGCGTGTGGCAGTGGAAAGAAGCAAGCGGCGGCACCATCACCGCGCAGATGCGGCAGATCGGAGACAGTTGCGACTGGACGCGCGAACAATTCACGCTCTCGCCGGAACTTTCCCGGACCGTGCGTGAAGCCTTCGTGCGCCTGTACGAAGAAAAATTAATATATCGCGCGCACTATCTGACCAACTGGTGCCCGGTATGCCTGACAGTCCTGAGCGACTTGGAAGTGGTTCACGAAGAACGCCAGGGCCACCTGTGGTACATCAAGTATCCGGTCGCGGATTCCATCGGCGACCAATCAGCAGACGCCACGCTGCAATTTCTGACCGTGGCGACCACGCGCCCCGAAACCATGCTGGGCGACACCGCCGTCGCAGTTCATCCTCAGGACGAGCGATTTAAACACCTCATCGGCAAAAACGTGCTGTTGCCACTGTTGAACCGTGCGATTCCCATCATCGCCGATGAAATGGTCGATCGGGAATTTGGCACCGGAGCGGTAAAAATCACTCCCGCTCACGACCCCAACGATTTTGAAGTTGGCCGGCGGCATCATCTACCTGAAATTAACGTCATAGCCGACGATGGAAAAATGAACGCCGCCGCGGGACCGTACGCCGGGATGGATCGTTTCGAAGCACGAAAGAAAATCGTTGAAGACCTGAAGGCTCAAGGCCTGCTGGAGAAAATAACCGACCACCCGCACGCCGTCGGCCTGTGCGAGCGGAGCCGCACTATTGTCGAACCGCGCGCCTCCACGCAATGGTTCTGCAGCATGAAGCCGCTCGCCGAACCCGCCATCGCGGCCGTGGAGCGTAACGAAATTAAGATCATCCCCGAAAATCGCCGCGAAGAATATTTCAACTGGATGCGCAATATCCGCGACTGGACGCTGTCGCGGCAACTCTGGTGGGGGCATCGCATTCCCGCGTGGTATTGCGCTGAATCGAAACACGTGACCGTAGCGCGCGAAGCCCCCACAAAGTGCGGCGCCTGTGGATCGGAAAATCTGCAGCAGGATCCCGACGTGCTCGATACCTGGTTTAGTTCCGGCCTGTGGCCCTTTTCCACGCTCGGCTGGCCGGAGCAGACGCCCGATTTGAAAACTTACTATCCCACCAGCTTGCTCATCACCGGTTACGACATCCTGTTCTTCTGGGTGGCCCGCATGATCATGCTGGGCATTCACTTCACGGGGAAAATTCCCTTTCGCGCCGTGTACTTGCACTCGCTGGTGCGCACCGGTTCCGGCGAAAAAATGTCCAAGTCCAAAGGCACCGGCCTCGATCCCGTGGTCCTGAATCAACAGTACGGCACAGACGCGATGCGCTTTTGTCTGGCGTCTATGGCTGCGCCTGGGACGGATATCGTTTTATCCGATGACCGCCTCGCCGGTGCACGCAACTTTGCCAATAAAATCTGGAACGCCGCGCGCTTCCTGTTCGTAAACCTGGAAAAATTTGAGCAAACCGGAACCAAGCTCGAAGAATTGGCCTCGCCGGAAATTCGCGCGAAAGCCCCTTACGCGCTGGCTGGTGCGGTTCCTCTGCGTGACGCCTGGATTTTCGCGCGCCTTGCCGCCACCATTGATCAAGTCAACGAAGCTTTCGCGAATTATCGCTTTCATGAAGCGGCGCAATGCGTGTATCAGTTCTTCTGGGGCGATTTTTGCGATTGGTATATCGAATGGGTGAAACCTGAGCTGCAAAGTGCCGCCAGCGAGCACGCTGTCGTTGCCTGGCGAAATCTATTCGCCGTGTTCGAAACCGCGCTCCGGCTGCTCCATCCGGTAATGCCCTTCCTGACCGAAGAGCTGTGGCACCAATTGCCGCAGCTCGTCGCGGCCAAATCGATCGCTCTCGCACGCTTTCCCGAGGTTAGGGATAGTTGGCGAAACGATGCCGCGCTCGCGGAGTTTGCGCTGATTCAGGAAATTATTACCGCGGTGCGCAATATCCGCGCGGAGATGAAGCTCGATCCCAGGAAAAAAGTCGCGGCGGAAATCTCCTTGCTTGACAAGGCTGCGATGGCCTCCATGGAAGCGCATCGCGATGGGATCATGCGGCTCGGCATGCTCACTGATCTGAAAATCACCAGCGAACACCTTGCTCAAGCGGGCGGCGCCGTGCGTTCCACGGCACAATTCGATCTGCGCATCGAGTACACCGAAACCGTGGATGTTGCCGCTGAGTCCGCCCGGCTGAACAAAGAGCTGGAAGGCCTTCGCAAAGCCATCGGCTCCAAGGAAAAACAGTTGGGCAACGATACCTTCCGCAACCGCGCGCCGGAAAAAATCATTCGCGGACTGGAAGCGACGCTGGCCGAGCAGCGCATCGAGATGCAAAAGCTGGCCGATCGACTCGGCCAACTGAACAATAATCTGTAGCGGCTCTAGACAGAGCAGCTGACCGTTACAGATTCCCCGCCGGGAGAAAACCACGGCGGGTTGCGCAAAGCAGACAGGAAACATAAATGCCGGCCCGTAAAAAAAGTTCTGAACAAATCGCCGGCGCCACGGAGCGGCAAGTCACCGCTTTGCTGACGCTGCTCGCGGAGAACGGAACCATCGTCATCAGCGGCGCAAGAATCGCCCGTGAGATCGGCGTGTCCCGCTCCACGGTCTGGCGCTGGGTGACCCGCTTGCGCGAACTCGGCGTCAAAGTGAAAGGCCAGGCGGCCTCCGGTTATTTCCTCGAAAATGTGCCGGACATTTTGACCGCCGACATGCTTCGGCAGAGACTGCGCGGCAGCTTATTCGGCAAGCGCATTTATCATTTCTTCAAAACCGATTCGACCAACCGCGTCGCGCTGGAACTTGGCCACGCAGGCGAACCCGAAGGCGCGGTAGTGCTGGCGGAAGAACAAACCGCCGGACGCGGGCGTGCCGGCCACAACTGGCATTCCGAGCGCGCAGCCGGAATCTACGCCACGCTTCTGTTGCGGCCCAGGCTGGCGCCGGTGCAGGCTCCGCTGCTCACCATGATGGCGGGCTTGTCCGCGCATGCCGCCGTGCAGGGAGTCACCGGGCTGAGTGTAGACTTGAAGTGGCCGAACGATCTGTTGGTTCGCGAGAAAAAAGTCGGCGGTATCTTGACCGAGATGCATGCGGAGCCTTCGCAAGTGCGCTTCGTCATCGTGGGGATCGGCATCAACGTAAACCAGGAAAAGTTCCCCGCGGAATTAGCGAAGTCCGCTACCTCTCTCCGCGTTGAGACCGGGCGGCTGCAATCGCGACTGGATGTGCTGGTGCGTTTCTTGCGGGAATTCGAAAGCGATTACGCGGAGTTTCTGCGCAATGGAGCCGCCAGCGTGGTAAAACGTTTTGAAGCACTTTCAACCTACGCGCGCGGCAAGCGCGTGCGCGTGACCAACGGCAATGAGGTTTTTACCGGCGTCACCGCTGGTTTGGAAAAGGAAGGATTGCTTCGCGTGAAGCGCGACGATGGAGAAATATCCACGGTAATTGCCGGTGAGGTCACGGAAGTTCGCTGACCGTGCCACAATCTTTAACAGTGCAATTGCGCAACAGAAGTTAGTCGGGCAAAACAAATATGCTGCTGACCATTGACGTCGGAAATACCAATACCGTGCTGGGCGTTTTTCGCGAGGCTGAGCTGGTCGCCAACTGGCGGCTAACCACTGCGCGCGAGCAAACCGTTGACGAATACGGCGTGCTGGCGCGGAACTTATTCACGCTCGCTGGTCTGGACCGCGACTCCATCGGCGGCGTCATTATCAGCTCCGTGGTGCCGCCGGTGAACTGGACGCTCGCGGAAATGGCGCGCATCTATCTCGGCAAAAAAGCGCTCTTCGTCGAGCCTGGCGTGAAAACCGGCATGGCCGTGCTGGTCGATAATCCGCTCGAAGTTGGAGCGGACCGCATCGTCAACGGCGTAGCGGCCTTCCACGAATACGGTGGCCCATGCATCGTGGTGGATTTCGGCACCGCGATTACCTTTGACGTCATTTCGGTGCATGGAGAATATCTCGGCGGCTCGATCGCTCCGGGAATAGGAATTTCCTCGGAAGCGTTGTTCGCTCGCGCAGCACGGCTCCCGCGAGTCGAAATTAAAGATCCCGGAAAAGTAATCGGCACCAATACCGTCACCCATATGCAGGCCGGTTTGTATTACGGCGCAGTCGACATGGTCGATGGCATGTTGAAGCGCATCAAGGCCGAGCTCGGCGGCGAGGTAACGGTGATCGCCACTGGCGGTCACGCAAAACTGGTGGCGCGCGGATCGAAGCATATTCAGCACACCGATGAATTTCTGACCCTTAAAGGTCTGCGGTTGATCTGGGAAAAAAATCATATTGCGGACGCCGGTAAAAGTTCGCCAAACCGCGAGGCAGATCGTCCACTGGATCGAGAAGTGTCCGCTCCGGCAGATCGCCAGGCGCATTCCTTCGCAACCGAAAAGAAACCGCATAGATAGGACAGTCGCCGCACTCGCCGCGAGCATTATTCGAAACTCCGGTGTTTTGCCGCCTCACATGGACGGTTGGAACTATTTCAATTACTTCACGGAAATCGAAGAGTATTTCTGGAAAAAGCGCGGCGCACATCTGCTGGTCTCGCCGCTGGACTGGGCCATCATGGAAACCTGGCAGAAGGCCGGGATACCTTTGGAAGCCGCACTGAAAGGAATCGATCGCGCCTTCGAAAGTTACCAGCGGTCACGTCGCGGCGGATTCGGCAAACCGTTAAAAAGCCTGGCGTACTGCACAGACGCCGTTCTGGAAGCGGCTGAGGAGCAGGAGGAAGCCGCCGCCGGCAGCACTCCCAAGGGCCGAGCAGCGGCTGCAACAGAAACTTTTTCGCGCGAAGAGCTGAAAGCGTTCTTCTCTCGCAACGCCGCGAAAATTATAGTGGTGGCGGAAAAACATACAGCCTCGCAAGGCGATTTGAGTGCACGACTAAAAGAAATTGCCCAATCGCTGGAGTCGCACATAACTTTGCTGGAAACACCCGGCGCACTGGATCTGGAAGATCTAGAACGCCGGCTCACCATCCTTGACGATAAACAGCAGGCCACTCTCGCCAGTCACGCGGACGAAGAACGCATGTTGCAAATTCGCCGCGAAGTGGATGGGCAACTTGCGGCCTACCGGCGAAAAATGAAGGCGGAGCAATTGGCCCTCGTGGAAAAGCAATACACCCAGAAACGCTTACTGGAAGAATTCGGGCTGCCCCGCCTGAGCCTGTATTATTTTTCGTAACACTCGTCGCGCTTGACGTTCACGACGCGCTATTACCAATATCAGCGTAAAACACTGAGCGGTTCGCGCTTGAATAATCTTGAGCGAACCTGCTGCGATCGCTCTAACGTAAAGATAAGGACACAATACTATGTCAGATGAGTTACTATTATCGATTGAGAAGCTAATCTATGGCGGCGACGGCTTGACTCACGCGGACGGTAACACCGTGTTTGTGCCTTTCGTATTGCCCGGCGAAGCGGTGCGTGCGGCCGTCAAAACCAAGAAAAAGAAACTCATCTGGACCACACTGCTGGAAGTAACCTCCCCTTCCCCGGTACGTATCGCCGGAAGCTGCCCGCATTTTAAAATTTGCGGCGGATGCCATTACCAGCACATTCCTGCAGCCGAGCAAGTGCGTTTGAAGTCTGAAATTCTACGGGAAACCCTCTCCCGCCTCGGTGGCATCCAGTGGGACGGCGAAATTATTCCTCACACAGGTGAGCCCTACGGATACCGCAATCGCGCTCAGTGGGCCGTGCGCAGCGGAATGCCGCGAGCGCTCGGCTACTTTCTGCCCGAGAGTTCCGTCATTTTGCCCATCGACGTGTGTCCGATACTTTCGCCGCGTCTCGCGGATACCTTCGCGCAATTACAGGAAATGGCGCGCGGCGCAACTTTGCCCACTGGCATTCTGGAAATCGAAGCCTTCGTCGACTCGTCGGACGAAAAGGTCGCCCTCAACGTGGCCTTCGATAAGTTTCCCGGCCCCGCCGAAGCACTCGCCACTTTGTTTCGTAAAGCCCTGCCTCATGTGGACAGCCTCTTGCTATTGGATCAAAAGAAGGACCGCTTCGAGTTAACAGGCCCGGGATTTCTGATCCACGAATTGGGCGGATTCCGCTACCAGGTAAGCCATCTCTCATTTTTCCAGGTCAATCGTTTTCTCACCGAAGATCTTTTAAAGACCATGACCGCAGGCGCGAAAGGCAATTTAGCGCTCGATCTGTATGCGGGCTGTCTCTTATACACATC
>CAXMLS010000915.1:0-2118 GCA_964194235.1 uncultured bacterium
CAGAACACGCCGATCTTCGAAGAGAACGGGCCGGACAAATTCAAGGGCATCGACATCATGCGGGCGGTTCGCAGCTTCGATCCGTGTCTGCCGTGCGGCGTACACATGTACCTTGGCAACGGGAAGGTACTGGAGACGCATCATTCTCCGATGTTTGGCTTGCAGCCCTGAAGGAAAAAAAATCGATAAGATCTGGTAAACCGGCGAGGACGGGAGACCAATCGCATCCCGTCCCCTCCGCTCCGAGTACCGGCGGGAGGGGAAGGCGTTGATGTCGAAAAAAAAAGAAATCGAGAGCCAGATCGAGTCGATCGATGGGATGGTGCGTGCGCTGGAGAAGAGCACTGATCCCGCGTTGCGGTCGAAGGCCAAAGAACTGGTGCAGGCGTTGATGACGCTCCACGGTGCGTGCCTGGAGCAGATGTTGGAAATTGCCAATCAAGCCGGAGCGCCTGGAAAACTCATCGTAGATAAGTTCGCATCCGATGGATTAGTGCAAAGCGTTCTCCTGCTATACGGCCTGCATCCCGTGGATCTTGAAACGCGGGTGCTCCGGGCCCTCGAAAAAACCCGTCCCTATCTGCGCTCGCACGGCGGCAACGTCGAACTGGTCAAAATTGACGACGAGGGCGTCGTAACGCTGCGTCTGGAGGGTAACTGCGACGGTTGTCCTTCCTCGGCGGCCACGCTGAAGACAGCGGTGGAAGAAGCAATTTATGAGGCAGCTCCGGATGTAACCGGCATTTTGACGCCGGGCGTTGCAGCGGCGACGCCGAAGACGCAACCGGTGGGATTTGTGCCGCTGGCAAGTTTGCAAGGGCAAAGCTTCGCTTCGCTTCATCCCGATCTCGATAAGGTTGGGATGGTGCAGAATGAACGCTCCAAGATCGCGCTGGAATCGCCCGGGATTCAAGGGAGCGCAACGTAGCCGTGGCGCCTTCAAACACATTGCCAAAAGACGCGCCGTTCCAGAGCCTGCGGCAGCTTGCGCGAAAGCGTTCTAATCTCGAGTCTTGCGAAATGTGCAGCGCGGATTTAGGACCCGAGCACCAGCATCTGATTGAGCCGGCGGCGCGAAAATTAATCTGTTCCTGCGATGCGTGCGCGATTCTGTTCAGCGGCCACAGCGGCGCGAAGTACAAAAGGGTTCCACGGGAAGTGCGGTTTCTGCGCGACTTCCGGATGACGGATGGGCAGTGGGATGGGTTGATGATTCCCATTGAGATGGCGTTTTTGTTTCATAGCACGCCGCACGGAAAAGTTGTCGCGTTTTATCCCAGCCCCGCAGGCGCGACGGAGTCGCTGCTTTCTCTGGAGACCTGGAACGACGTCGTGCAGGAAAATCCGATCCTGGAAAAGATGCAGGCTGACGTGGAAGCGCTGCTCGTGAATCGCGTCGGCTGTGGACGCGGAGTGACGCCGGAGTTTTACATCGTTCCAATCGACGAATGCTACAAGCTGGTCGGCCTGATTCGCATGCACTGGCGCGGACTGTCCGGTGGCACGGAAGTCTGGCGGGAAGTTGGCCAATTTTTTGCGGACCTGAAGAAGAAATCCGTTGGGAATAGCGTGGAAGCCCATGCCTGATCTGAATTTTCAAATCGAAGGAGTAAGCGCCGTTTCCTACGCTGCGGCGCCGTTGATCTCCTTCCGGCTGCGCGTGACCAATAAAGATCCCGAAGAGGTCATTCACTCCGTGATGCTGCGCGCGCAAATCCAGATTGAAGTGACGCGCCGCCATTACAGCCCGGAAGAGCAGACGCGGTTGCTTGATTTGTTTGGGGAACCAGATCGTTGGGGCGCAACGCTTCGCAACATGCTGTGGACGCACGCCGCAATCACTATCCCGCCATTCCAGAAAGAGACGGTCATCGAAGTCCCGGTGCCGTGCACCTTCGATTTCAGTGTAGGCGCGACAAAATATTTTCACGGATTGACGGAAGGCGACCTGCCGCTGAATTTTCTGTTCAGCGGAACGGCCTTTTATCAGGATCAGGGCGCCTCGCTGCAGGTCGCTCCCATTTCCTGGGAGAAGGAAGCGAAGTTCAAGCTGCCGCTGAAAGTGTGGAAGCAACTGATTGACGAGTATTACCCGAACACCTGTCTCTTATACACATC
>CAXMLS010000916.1:0-2817 GCA_964194235.1 uncultured bacterium
ATGTGTATAAGAGACAGGTCCAGATCAGACCCGTCACTTGTTGACAGCCTTCAACCACATTCCGAGGCAATAAGCTCGAAATCGTTCAACTTCAATCGTATCATAAAAAACGCCCAACTTTGTGGGCTCAACAAACTCGCGTATTCTTTCGGATAGCTGTTGATTTACCATCCATTCCTTTCCTCGAAGTTTGATCTTTGTCGCCACAGGATCTAGCGGCAACGGTGTTTTCGCCCGTAATCGCAATTCCTCTGGTAGTCTTCCGATCATGGACTCTCGTAGCAGTCTTTTCTTATACATCCATGGAAAAGCCGGGATTGCCAGGAGATAATGGACTAGCCTCAGATCTAGAAAAGGGTATCGCACTTCGACGGGGTAATGGGTTATCCCCGGATCTTCTGACTCGAAAAAGCTGGTCCACTGCGGAAATAGCATGGAGGCGTGCGCCTTGGTACGGCTCGGATGCTGTTCGGCAAGCGGTATCGCAAATCCGGTACACTCTTTCCACCGCGCCTCCAGTCCCGCTCGCTTGACAAAATCCCGATCGAGCCAGGATGGAAATCCAGAGAACCCGCCCATCCTTCTGAAAATCGACTGAACCCGGCGGGTAATGCCGAGCCAGGGCAAAGGTCTGATCCAGAGAAACCACGCCGTTTCGCCAGCCAAGCGGCTCCACTCTTGGTTTCGCCGCAGGTCTTTAATGTAGGGCCACATTTGAAAATACATCAGATTGTCCGCGCCTTCGCCCGACAATGCTACCCGCGAATGCACTGCAACCCTTCTAAACTGCTCAAAGAGACCGGCAGACAATGGATTTTCGACCGGTTCTGGAAACCGATACTCCAAATCGTCCCATTTTTCAAACAACTCAATGTCATCGAGCGCCAGATAATTGTTCGGGATGCCGAGATAATCGGCCAATTTGGTTGCGTAGAAACCCTCGCCATCGCGTATCAGGTAGTCATACCCCAAAGTATAACTTCGTAAATCGGGAAGTCCCCCGTGACTTCTGCAAAATGCACTTGCCACTGCGGCGACAGCACCGGAATCCAAGCCCCCGCTTAAAAAAATCCCGGCGCTGTCGACCGGTAAGCGATCGATTACTGCGGCTCTTAACAGCTCGTTAAAATTATCGACATAATCGGCACTGCGGGAATATCGAATTCGTTCTTGGGTCGGCGGCCGCCAGTAACGTTTCATGTGCAAACTATCGCGCGAAACCAGCATCGTGTGGGCGGGGGGTAATCGCTGGATGTCTTGAAAGGTTGTAGTGGTGTTATCGTAGTTCGATCCAAAAAGTAAAAAATCTCCGATGGTGGCCTCATTTAGTTTGCTCGTCACTGCGGGGTGCCGACGCAGACAATTAATAGTATTACTGAAGAGAAAGACCCCACCAAGCGCTGCGTAGTAAAAAGGCTTTATGCCAAAGTGGTCGCGCGCGCAAAAAAGCGTTTTGGCCTTCGAGTCCCAGATCCCAAAGCCAAAGTCTCCGCGCAAATGCTCAACGCACTCAGGGCCCCATTCTGCATATGCGTGCAAGAGTAATTCCGAGTCTGAGGGAGGTTCGTTGAACCTTCGCCCTGCAGCCTCCAGCTCTTTCAGTAATTCGGTTTTGGAGTCCAGGCGTACGTCGGCGGTAATCCACATCGACTCCAGCTGCACTGGGTGGAGTTCGCTGCGCGACTTTCTCGCAGTTGTTAGCAGTGTGTGGCCAAGGCCAATGTTACTGCCTAGCCATATCCCGCTCCCGTCCGGCCCTCGGTAAGCCAGAGAGTCCGTCATGTTGCGCAAACGCTCCCCTTCGAGGGGAGCGCCATCGCGATGGAATATGCCCACTATGCCGCTCAAAGATACCCCGCCGCGCAGATTGTCAATCGCACAATTCAGGTAACTAGCAGCTCATTTAATGCGTTGTAAGGAAAGAATGTTACCGTAAAATGTGAAAAAAGTTCCATTTAGGGAAAGCGGCAAGATTTCTTGACACTAAGGCGCTTGTTATCAATAACGTAAATTTGAGATGTGTGTCAAATACGGCATGTTAATTGCTTGTTCCTTCCACAGGGGTATTGACCGTGAAGCTCTCATTTCGTTTAATGCTGTGTTTGTCGGCCTTGTTGTTTATTACTGCTGGTGCCGCTTCGGCAGACACTCTTATAACTTATCAGCTTACCGGACCTATAACGGCCTCTTTCGAATTGCCAGTTAATCCGGTCGTGACTATTTTCACTTTGGGTTTCGATTTTCAGGTGACACCCATAAACCTAATGATTAATGGGGTGGCGTCATCGGACTTTTTAGTCTTCTATAACACGTTCGCTGGCGGAGCTTTCGGTGCCTTCTCCTGTGGCAGCTGCAAAGATCTAAGTTTAGCTGGTCCGCAACTGTACTCGGGCTCGGAGGATTCTCCCACGATGCTTGCCCTTAATAATGTGTCCCTAACTAATTTTGGGAAAGGAACCCCCGCAGGCACGATTTCAACATCAGGCACGGTAGGCGTACCTGAGCCCTCAGCTGTCGTTCTCCTCGGCATTGGCCTTTTAGCGGTTGGGCTCTTGGCATTTCGTTTCAAGCCGGGATTCGCGATCACTGCCAGTTAAGCCAAGCCTCACGAAAATATCTCCAGCGGCAAGTCCTTCAACAGCTTGCCGCTATTTTTTTGTCCGGTTGGCCACCGGGAACGCTTCGTCAAACGCTCCAAAATGTGTATGCAATTCTTCCGGCTCGTTTAGAGCAATGCCGTCACATTCTACCCATGCGTGCGCTTCGAATTTCTCTCCGGCTTTTCGCGTTCCGATCCGCACCCTCGATTCAATTCCT